>JAYGDV010000042.1:0-1915 GCA_046582735.1 Planctomycetota bacterium | reverse complement strand
GAGGCCGAAGTAATCCAGGATACGTGGGCGTATATCGCCTGATTGAGCCAACTCGAGAACATCGAGCAACCGACGAAGGTCGCGCTGGCGTTTTTCCTCGATTTCCTCCGGACAGATCTCGCCCTCAGCGGGAGTGCGGATGAACCTGTAACGACCTGCGGCATCAGCCTGCTCGATAATCCCCCTTTTCTCGAGTCCGATCAGGCAGTATTCCGCCCGGCGGTCGCCACGGTTTCTCCCGGTCAGTTTTTCTCGAAGCTCGTCGGCATCGAGGGAGCCATTTGGACTGTTGGAGATCTCCAGGGCAGCGAGCTCGAGCAGATCAGCGGAAGGGTTCATCCACTCGATGAATTCCTGCTGGATACCGAGATCGCTCTTTTCATAAAGCAGCAGGCACCGGGAAGCCTCACCATCTCTGCCGGCTCGGCCGATTTCATGGTAATAGGATTCTATCGAGCCAGGGACCTGGGCATGGGCGATATAACGGATGTCGGGCTTGTCGACCCCCATGCCGAAAGCGTTCGTAGCCAGCAGCATCAGTCCATCACCCGGTTCAGAGGCAGTGAACCGGTTATAAACCTTCTTCTTCTCTGCAGGCTCCAGCTTTCCGTGGTAGATCTCGACCCGTCCTGCTCCCCAGGAAGAC
This sequence comes from Planctomycetota bacterium, assembly GCA_046582735.1. Lineage (GTDB taxonomy): Bacteria > Planctomycetota > UBA8108 > UBA8108 > UBA8108 > UBA8108. Next base: position 1,269 of record JAYGDV010000042.1, on the reverse strand, counting down.
CGCAGCTCATCGGCATGCTGCTCCAGGGTCTTGATCAGGGAATAATAGACGATTCCAGTACCGCCCGCCCCGGCCAGCTCGAGGATCTTGTCGAATTTCTCAGAATCGGACCAGACCTCGTTTGCTGTAAGCTCGAGATTCGGTCTGTCGATTCCTTCTGCGAAGAGCTTCAGTTCTGTTTCATCAAGTTCCAGGACTTCCCTGATGTCGGCTCTTACCTGGCGAGTGGCGGTTGCAGTCAGGGCTATGGTCTGGGGGTAGCCCAGCAGCTTCCTGAATTCTCCGATTTCGCTGTAGGCCGGTCTGAAATCGTGCCCCCACTTGGTGATGCAATGGGCCTCATCGATGGCAAGCAGCTTGACTCCTCCCGGGACATCTTCGAGAGCCTGCCTGAACTCCTCCTTGTACATGCGCTCCGGAGTCGCATAGATCAATTCGTACTCGCCCTTTGCGAGGGATTCATAACGCTGGTTGCGTGTCCTGCTGTTGAGCGTTGAGTTGATGTACTCGGCATCGACACCTTTCTTTTTCAACGCGGCTACCTGGTCTTCCATCAGCGCAATGAGTGGACTGAAGACCAGGGTTACCCCTGCTGTTTCGAGGGCCAGGGCGGGAAACTGAAAACACAGGCTCTTGCCGGAGCCTGTGGGCATGACGACAAGGGCATGGTTGCCCTGCATGACATGACGGATGACTTCCCCCTGGAGCGGATAGAAGCCGGAGAGGCCGAAACGGTCCTCCAGAATGGGTGAGAATTTATCCTTCATTTGCTTTTCCGGTTTCCAGGTGGCTTCGGCTCAGCTGGTAAGTACGGTCTGCGGCTGTGGGCCGCAACTGTTGAAATCGTAAGGGTTTCCAGCTCCGGTGTAGGAGGCGGTCTTTTACCTTTTTTCGACGAATCGATGGGCAGTAGTATAGAATAGAATAGGTTGAAATGACTTTAATTAGGGTCTTTGGAAAACTTGCAAGCCGCTCGTATTCTGCGGCTGTTTTTCTTTTTTCGGATTACCTGCAGGACATGAAATGAATCCGCTTCAAATCGGGCTGAGAGGCCTGTTAGTTGTTTCCTTCTTTACCCTTATTGCCTGTGCGGGAAGTGTTGACGCGCAGGGTCTGCTGATCACTGAATTCCAGGCCTTCAACGAGACGACACTTGCCGATGAGGACAACGAGTATCCCGACTGGATCGAGATATTCAACTCGGGGGAATCCGCAGTCAATCTCGATGGGTACTATCTGACCGACAGTATAGAGGAGTTGAACAAGTGG
>JAYGDV010000533.1:0-9574 GCA_046582735.1 Planctomycetota bacterium | reverse complement strand
ATCTCCGCAGAAGAGCCTCCGCCCTGGTGCAGGCCAGGTTAACCGCCTGGTAGATCTTTTTCTCCCGGGCACTGCAGACCAGCGGCCTGCCACCGGTCACGGAGACTCGAAGGCTGAGCTCGACCAGGGTGCCGGACTGCTCCACGACAGCCTCTACCTTGTTGATCCCATCGAAATATTTCCCCAGTCCGGTGAGCTTTTCCTCTACGTAACGCCGCTGACTGGCCGTAATACGGCTGTCTCGTGCTGTAACAACGATGGCTGACATGAGGCCTCCTTGTAATACAGGTTCTCTCCAGTCGCCCGGGGATTGCCCGGGAAGAGAACTCGGTTGTCCTGGAACCCGGATTGCACCCACTCCACCGGGCACAAAAACCTTTCACGAACGATCACACTTCTTTACCACCAAGGTCTTAAAACCACTGCGAAGGACTTCGTAAAAGCCTACGAATTATTCGCTGACGAACAGGGTGGAAAGAATAGCGACTGGGTTCGGTAAAGTCAATCCGCACAAACCCGAATGCACTGCGCCGGGATCACGAGCTCTTAAGCTCTGCCACCACCTCATCAAGACGATCCTGCAGGAAGAACACCTCCTCGAGGCAGAGGCCTGATGCCGGAGCGGTGACACCCGCATCGGAACGCCGGGCCGTCTGCAGGGCCTTCTCCACCGACTCCCGTTCTCTCCTGCGCTGGCCGACCTCGAGCAGGGTGCCGGCCAACACGCGCACCATATTGTACAGGAAGGCATTCCCCACCACGTCGATCTGCAGCAGCCCCTCCCCTGGACTTGTAAGTCCGACGTGGAACAGACGGCGTACCGTGGTGGCTGGTTTATCTTCGGAGCTGTTATGGAAAGATGTAAAATCATGCTCCCCCACCAGGCAGGCAGCAGCCTCACTCATCGCATCCACAGCGAGAGATCCTCTCACCCGCAAGACATAACGGCTTGAGAAAACATCATCGATCTCGCCGAGACAGAATGTGTAGCGGTAGTGCTTGCCGACAGCATCGAAGCGCGGGTGGAATCCCTCCTCCACATCCCGGGCTGCAACGATCCGGATATCCGGCGGCAGCTCAATGTTGGCTACAATCGGCAGCTTTTCGGTTGGTATCGGAGTGGATGTGACAATAGAGGCGGCCTGCCCCCGGGCATGCACACCTGCATCCGTGCGGCTGGCGCCCTGGATGAGGACCTCCTCTCCGAGTAAATCACTGAACACCTCCTGGAGCTTTCCCTGGACAGTCACCTCGGCGGGCTGAGACTGCCAGCCATGATACGCGGTCCCATCGTAGGCTACGCTCAGGTGGATACGTCTCATGACATGTGTCCGGGTTCCGGCGCCGCAGGATACTGGCGCTCTACCTCTATAGCTCTTCGGCGATCTGGACAGCATTCAGCGCCGCGCCCTTGCGGATCTGGTCGCCGACCACCCAGAAGTCACAGGTTTTCTCTTCATCCGGATGGCGTCGCAACCTGCCGACATAAACATCATCCTGGCCGGTGGCCTGCAACGGGGTCGGGTAGAGATCCCCGGCCGGATCGTCAATGACCTGCAGGCCGGGAGCCCGCTCAAAGGCTGCGCGGATGGCCTCCAGCTCAAGCGGGGACTCGGTACTCACCTGGATCGACTCGGAGTGCGCACGCTCGACCGGAACACGAACGCAGGTCGCACTGATGGGAACCCCCTCGATCCCCATGATCTTCCTTGTCTCTAGCACCATTTTCATCTCCTCCTTGGTATAGCCGTTGTCCTGCAGGACATCGATCCTCGGAAAGAGATTACCTGCAAGACGGTGTGGGAAAGGACTGTCCTGCAGCTCTTCTCCGGCAAGCTCCCTCCTCAGCGCCTCCATCCCCTTGGCCCCGGCGCCAGAGGCAGCCTGGTAGGTCGATACGACCACCCGGGTCAGAGCAGAGAGCTCATGAATCGGTTGCAGGGCGACCACCATGATAATGGTTGAACAATTCGGGTTGGCGATGACCCCCTGGTGAGCGGCAATTGCAGCACTGTTCACCTCGGGTACAACCAGCGGGATCCCGGGATCCATACGGAAAGCCGAAGAGTTATCAACGACAACCGCGCCCGCATCAACGGCAACCGGGGCATACTCACGCGAAATAGAGGCCCCCGCCGAGAAGAGGGCCAGGTCGACGCCCGAGAAGGAATCACCGCCGAGCACCTCGATCGGAATTTCCTCTCCCCGGAACTGGACTGTCTTGCCCGCCGAGCGCTCCGATGCAAGTGGACGAAGATTGCTGAGTGGGAAGTCCCGCGCAGCCAGGACGTCCAGCATCTCCTGCCCGACAGCACCGGTTACGCCTACAACTGCTACACTTTTTAAGCTCATTCCGATTCGTCGTTTCCCGGCTTCCCCTTCGCCTTTTTCGCCTTATTGCGCCGGCCTTTCTGGACCAGGAGGACCTTCATCAGGGGAAGCCCCACGCAGAAAAACGCAACGGCGAGGATGACCAGGATCTTTGGGTAAGAGAAAAAAAACAATGCCCCCCCTCTCCGGTTACCTGAATCGGGGTGTTTGCCGCCGAAAGTCAAACGGCTTAGATTACCGCCAGCCATTGCAGTAATCAACAGAATCCGATCCTTGTGGTAAATAACGGATAGGCAGATACTACCCGGGTAAGGAGCTACGATTCAAAGGTCCCTTCAGATGAAGCCCGGTAGCTGAGCGCCTCGAGAATCTCAGTTTCACCAACCTCCTGGAGCCCGGCAAGATCTGCCACGGTCCGGGCCACTCGCAGAGCGCGAACAAACCCCCTGCCGGAGAGCACCAGGCGACTCGACACACGCCGTAAAACTTCCAGACCGGGTCTTGAGAACCGCCCATCCTCGAGCAGGCGGGCTGAGCTGATTTCAGAATTAACCACCCCCTTCCCCCACCTCGCCGACTGCAGGGCCCGTGCCCCCGCCACCTGGTGGCGGAGGGTAGTGGAATCAAGCCCCGCCGGATGCGCCCCGGCATCGATCCAGCTGCCCGGCTCCAGCGCCGCCACCCTGCAATGGAGATCCAGCCGATCCGCCAGCGGACCGGAAATTTTGCGTGAATACCCCTCTGCCTTGCGATGGCTGCAGGTACAGGCGCGGCGCGGATGCCCCAGGTACCCACAGGGGCAGGGATTCATTGCCGCCACCAGCAGGAAGTCAGACGGGAAGGTGACCGATCCACTGGCCCGGCCGATAGTGATCCGCCCCTCCTCGACCGGCTCCCGCAGGGCCTCGAGCGTCCTGCGGGAAAACTCGGGAAGCTCATCGAGAAAGAGCACGCCCCTGTGAGCCCGGCTGACCTCGCCGGGAGCGGGGCGGGTACCGCCACCCACCATACCGCTGTGGCTCACCGTGTGGTGGGGTGAGCGGAAGGGGGGGATCCGGGAGAAGTCACAGCCTGTCTCCCCCTCTACCGCACTCCTGATCCGGATCGTCTCAATCGCTTCACGCCTGCTCAACCGAGGCAGGATTCCCCCCAGGCGGCGCGCCAGCATCGTCTTACCGATCCCGGGCGGCCCGCTCAGCAGGATATTGTGACGCCCGGCGGCAGCGACCAGGAATGCGCGCTTGGTCACCTCCTGGCCTGCAACATCGCTGTAGTCCTCAACAGCTCCGCCTTCCGGCTCGCTCTCTTCGATGGCATCGGGTGTTCGCTCGGCGCGCAATACCTCGACTGCCTGGCGCAGGTGCTCAACCCCGTAGACGTCGAGCCTGCCGACAAGACCAGCCTCCCTCGCGTTGGCTGCTGCAACGACCAGCTCCCCGGCTCCACGCCGTGCAAGGCAATCAGCCACCAGCAGCGCACCGCGCACCGGCCGCACCTCACCCGTCAGGCCAAGCTCTCCCTGGAACCCCATCCGCGCGAGGCGCTCCCTCATCCCCGGCGCCTCCACACTGCCGCTGGCAACAAGAATCCCGAGGGCTATCGCCAGGTCGAACCCCGCGCCCTCCTTCTGCCGGGCCGCGGGAGCGAGGTTAACCAGTATCTTCAGGGTCGGAAAACGAAAACCCGAGTTGCGTATGGCTGCCCGGATCCGGTCGCGACTCTCTCGCGTCGACTTGCCCGGCAGCCCGACGATATTAAAGCTCCCGTCCCCGCGCCGGCAGAGATCAACCTGCACCTCAACCGGGCGCCCCTCGACCCCGAGGTAATCCCCGCTGCGCAGGCACACAAGGCGCCTTGCCGGCAAGGGCACGCCCCGAAACTCCTCCTCTTTATTGTATTTACCGCCTGTCTCGCTCTCCATACCGGGTTTTTCCCTTCTGCGCCCCGGGGGCACTTTCGAAGGAAACTCTCACGTTTGGAGGCAGCACGGGCAGTATGGAATTCTGGGGGTTTGAAACGATGATGAAAGGTGAATTCTTTACCAATGGATGCAGCAGGGAGTGTTAGGATGAGGTTGAATCGGGAGCAGATCGGCTTTACAGCCGGGCTCCCTGCACCAGAGAGAATGCAGTTGCCGGACCTCCTTTTCGAATGAACAAGCTGAACCTTAGAACTTCCCGACTGGCCGCCGGCCTTGGGCTGTTGCTTCTGATTCAACTTCCTGCAGGCTTCGGGTTGGCCGAGGATGCAGGAGCTGCCGCCGTCAGGGTCGAGCGCCTCGCAGCCATGCTCGAGGACCGCGAAGGAGACCGCTTCTGGTCCCTGGTCTCGCGGATCGAGGAGATCGGGGAGGCTGCTATTCCTGCCCTCAAAGCGAGGCTCTCCGCCGAAAGCGAAAAAACCCGTCTCGGCTGCGCCAAGGCACTCCTGGGGCTGGGAGATTCAGCTGCCCGCCGCGAAGCACTGGGGGTCCTCGGCAACCTGGCCGCGAAATCCGGCGAAAAAGACATACGTATTGACGCGATCCGGGTCTATGGGCTGGTGGGAGATCCGGACGATATCATCGATCGTCTCAGCGGCCAGCTCGAAACCGAGACGGACCCGGCTATCCTGATCGCCCTGGCCAGCTGCCTGTGGGATGTGGACAACCTGCCCGAGGCTCGTGACAAGCTCCTGGGGCTGCTGGGCTCCCGAAACACGAGTATCAGCCAGGAGGCGGCTCTCGCCCTTGCCGAGGCCGGCAACTTTGAAGATGGGCGAGTCAAGAACGCCCTGAGAAACCTGCGCAAGGAGCCCACGCCCCGGGGCAGGAGGGCCGACCTCCTCTACCGTCTGATGCGGCTGGAGAAACAGCTCGACCAGGGCCTCTTCAATGGAACCGCCGTTCCTGCCGGCACCGACATGAAGAAACTGCTGGCGAAAAAAGAGTCGCGCATCAGCGAGCTCGAGGCACGACTCAAGAAGATGGAAACTTCCGGCGGCGTCGCAGGCGCCGGCACCCAGGCCCGCGGTGACAGGCTTCTCGAAGAGATCATCGCAAAGGTCCAGAAGCTCTATATCGACAAGGACAAGACCACCCGGGAGCGCCTCATCCGCGCCGCGGTCAAGGGGATGGTCAGCTCTCTCGATGACCACTCCATCTTCATGGAGTCGGAGGACTCAAAGAGTTTCGAGGAGGATATCAAGGGGCGCTACCCGGGGATCGGCGCCCAGATCACCAAGCCGCCAGGCGGGCCGCTCGAGGTGCTGCGGCCGATCTACGGCGGCCCGGCCTACAAGGCAGGCATCCTCTCGGGCGACCTGATCATCGAGGTAGGAGGCCAGCGCACCGGCAAGCTCAAGATGGACGCCATCAAGGACCTGCTGCGCGGCCCCAGGGGAACAGAGGTCAAGCTCAAGATCCTGCGAAGAGGCTGGGGGGAGCCCCGGGATTTCCAGTTCAAGCGAGCGACCATCAAGGTGGCATCGGTTCACTACGACTCCCTGCCCGGAAAGATCGGCTATATCAGGCTGATGCAATTCGGAGGCTCGAGCGACGATGAGTTTGTCGCGGCCCTCGACAAGCTCGAGGAAAAAGACCTCGAGGGGCTGATTATCGATTTTCGCAACAACCCCGGCGGCTACCTGCCCGTTGCAGAGAAGATTGCAGACCTCTTCGTCCGCGGCGAGTTGCCCATCGTCACACAGAAAGGACTCGGTGGTGAAAACAGTCCCGAGCGCTCCTCCTATCCCACCGATAAGGCGCGCACCGGCTATCCGATCGTCTGCCTGGTGAACGAGTACAGCGCCTCCGCCTCCGAGGTGGTGAGCGGCTGCCTGCAGGATTACGACAGGGCCATCATTGTCGGCCAGCGGACCTACGGTAAGGGAAGCGTCCAGCGCCTGGTAGGGGTCGACAGCGAGAAAGGCGCCATGCTGAAGATTACCGTGCAGTACTGGTACCTGCCGCTTGGACGCTGCATCAATACCATCCGTGATGAAAAGGGACTGGTTAAGAAAGAAGGCGGCGTAGAACCCGACATCAGCGTGGAACAGAAGCCACTCCCCCTCTGGCAACTGGAGGAGCGCCGCAAGCTGCGGGACAATGAAGCCCTCCTGCAATACACCGAGAAGAACCTGGATGCGCTGCGCCCCATCGCGTTCCTTGGTGACGGCGGAAAGGCATCCCGCTACCCCGGGCTGGACAAGGTTCTCTCCTCCCTCGATACCAGGGGTACAGAGACGGATGTCCGCCAGGTCATCCGTAAAATCCTCCGCCGGAAACTCGAAGATGAGAGAGGCCGCCAGTTTGCGGTCGATCTGCAGGAAGATCTCCAGCTTCAGCAGGGAATTCTCAGTCTCCTGGCGCAGATGAAAAAGAAACCGGCGGAGATCGAGGACTATTCCTGGATCACGCCGCAGGCTGTCCCGAAGAAAACCGAATAGCAGCAGAAGGCTCCCCCGTCTACTTGGAGCGTACGCTGCTGGAGGGCTTCAGCTCGCTGCGGGGCACGTAGGAAACGCGCCACTGGTTCTTCTCGCGCGAATAGCAGAAGACCGGGGCTACATCGAAGGCCTCTTCGAATTCATAGAGGTTCTCGAAGTCCTCCATGCGGTCGCCTTCCTGTTTTCCCATCAGGTCATACTCGACGAGATTGAATACCATACGTCCGAAATCACCGGTGTTCTTGACGCCCCAGGCCTCCAGGACGGTCTTTGCAAGACAACCGAACTGGTCGATGCTGTAGCGCTTCACTCCCTCGAGGAGCTCCTGGCCCCTGACATGCTGGTTGCCGTCCGGGGTTTTTCTGACCACGTTCTTGAGGGTGAAATCCAGCGCCTCGTAGACGAAATTATACGCTTCCGCATCGAACCTTCTGTCGTTGCGAAGCAATGTCCTGAACTTCTCGGCGGCGGTCATTGGTGAGCCCGGATTCTCTGAATACTTGACGGAGCTTCTCTGGCTCCGAGTACGTATTCATGATTTCGGCCGCCTGGCCGCAGATATTGAGGCTAAATCAACGATTGCGGATATAGATTGCCCCCGGGACGGAAAAATCCAGACTGCTGGTCATCGCGGTGAGGATTAACGGACTATCTGAGAGGTAAGGAGCCCCCCCACCGAGTGAGCCTGCTTCACCGCCTGCTCCACCACCAGCTCGGCGCTGACGTTTCCATCAAGGGCCCTGCGCAGGGACAGGATCTCCTCCTGGAACGCCGTCAGCGCATCGAGGTCGGAGACCGCCACCGACTCGAGCCCGCAACGGGACCAGTCCAGCAGCAGGGAGAGGATCGCCTGAGCACGCTCACGACTGTTCTCTGCATCGGGAAACATCTCCGAGAGAATCTTCCTGGGATCTCCAGTTCCCCAGCCTGCCTGGACAAGCCGCTGCAGGGGGCCAGTGGCATCTTCATGCTGCGGGGAAGACTCCTCCCTCGCCCCGAGGTAGAGCCGATGGCATCTTGAAACGATCGTCGGCAGCAGGTTCCCCGTCGAGGCGACTGTCAGGATAATAATAAAATCGCCGGCCGGTTCCTCGAGAGTCTTCAAGATAGCGTTAGCGGCCGCGTTGGACATGCGCTCGGCCCCTTCGATGATGGCGATGAATGTGTGGTCACGGCGGTAATGACTGCGGGAGCAGACCGCACGAATGGTGTCGATGTCGATAACGGATTTGCCCTCCTGGGGACCGTAGATGGTCACCCCGGCATGGTTTCCATGCTCGATCTTGCGGCATTGGGCACACTGGCAGCCGGGCTGCGCTCCATCGCCGCAGAACACCGACCTGGCGAAGTCGAGACAGAGCTCCAGCTTGCCGGAGCCGGCCGGACCGGCCAGCAGGTAGGCATGCGACAGACGCCCTTTCTCCATAGCCTTGCTGAAATACTCGCTGACGTGTTCGTTGCTGGAGGAGGTCTTGTTCATCATCTCACCTGGCAAGGTTCTCAGGGTTGCTCCTGCGGCAGGGCATCGAGCACCTGCTGGTGCACCTGCTCGATCGAAGCGCCGCCATCGATCAGGATAAAGCTGTCTTTAAATTCTTCCGCCAGCGCCAGGAACCCTTCCCTCACCCTGCGCTGAAATTCAATGCCGCGACTCTCCATCCGGTCTCCATCGTCAAGCCCGGAATGAGATGCTGCAGGATCAAGATCGACAAGGAAGGTAAGGTCCGGCAGCAGGCCGCGGGTGGCAACCCGGCCGATCGTGAGGACCTCTTCAACCCCGAGCCCTCCCACCACTCCCTGGTAGACGACACTCGACCACAGGAAACGATCCGAGATCACCACCTTTCCCGCCTCGAGCCCCGGACGGATGACCTTATTGCACAGCTGGGCTCTTGCCGCCATGAAGAGCAGCACCTCCACCTCCGGCTGCAGATCGCCGCTGCCGGGGTCCAGGAGGATCCTGCGGAGCTCTTCACCCAGGCCGGTTCCACCTGGTTCGCGGCAGATCACCACCTCACGCCCACTGCGTTCGAGATGCTCACCCAGGAGTCTCACCTGGGTAGACTTACCTGCTCCATCAACGCCTTCAAAGGCGACAAACATCCTGGCCTCCGGGAATCACCTGGTCTGAAAAGATACGCCAGGCCTTACTGATCAGCAGCCTTGAAGATTGAGCGAGGATCGAGCTTCTGGAAATTGAAGCGCCTGCGCTTGCGCCGGATCACCCTGCGAATCTCGCCCAATTGGGCCTTCGCGGCGGTAGCGCCCTCGTTCACCAGCGAATCCAGTTCGCTGAAGTCTGACCAGTGAATCTGCCCTACTTCCGGCCGGATAACAATGTCAGCTTTCAAAATTTCCTGGGCGTTGAGGCGTGAACAGGCGATCGCCTCCGACCTCAGGAGGACATCCAGGCCACTTGGAAACTCCTCCTCCTTCTCGATGCGGTTCAGGATGTCTACCGCGATCAGGACATCCGGCTCGAACTCGGCCCGCGCAGCGCTCACCGGAACCGGGCAGACAATCCCGCTGTCGGTCAACAACCGGTCGTTGTATTCAACCGGTGGAAAGAAACCGGGAATGGAACAGCCGGCCAGCACCGCATGGCGGATCGATTCCCTGGTGATGAGGACATCATCTCCAGTCTTCAGATCAAGCGCTGGGACTGCAAAGGGGATCTTCGTATCGGTAAACTCGAGATCGGGCAGCAGGCTGGCGATCATCGTCGACATCTTTTCCCCCGGAAGGATAGATGCCTTGCGCAGCAGGTTGCTGAAGACATAGCCCTTTCGGACCCCGTTGATGACATTCTGCACCAACC
>JAYGDV010000348.1:0-3786 GCA_046582735.1 Planctomycetota bacterium | reverse complement strand
GCCTGGGGATTGAGGTCTTTTTCAAGGCCCTCAGGCATCATCGATTTGCCGCTGGATTCGAGTCGTGCGAGGCGGTTGCGCAGGAAGACGGCCCTCTTGCCTTCCTTGGCGAGGATCGTAACGCTGGTGCCGGTTTCCTCGCTGATGATCCCGGTGGTGACCCGCCCATCATCGGTTACCGCGGTGTACTGGGAGTATTTTCTTTCCACGCTGGCGTTGGGATTGAGCAGGGCGGCCAGCAGCGCATCCGTTGACTTGTCGACCAGTGCGGCCAGGTCGGGCCCCAGCGGGTGGCCGGTGTCAGCCAGCCGGTGGCAGGGAGTGCAGTATTTCTCAAAGACAGCGAAGCCCCTGGCGGGATCGGGAGCCAGGGTCTTGACGGCCTGGTATTTCCTGATGACCGCAGCGCGGTTGGTGTCGGTGGCTCCCAGCAGGGCCTTCGCTCTTTTTCTTATGGCTGCGTTGGGGTGGCTGGTAAGTCCCGCGCGCTCGAGGGCGCCGACCTCCCCGGTGGCGATAAGTCCTGACTGGATGGCGTCGAGGAGCGCGGCTATCCATTCTTCTCTTCTGAGTATCAGCGTCAGGATTCGTGACCGGATCGAGGGCGCTTGTTCCTTCCAGCTGCCCAGCAGGAGCTTCGGAACCTTCGGACTCGGGAAACGAGCAAGGCTGTCGACCGCCAGCTCCTGCAGCTGCAGGCTGTTCCTGATGTTCAACAGGTTTGCCAGTCCCTTGAGCGCTCCAGCCGGAATACTGCCAAGTGCCGGGCTCAGTCCGACAAGGCGGATGGCCGCATTGCGGAGCTCTTCCCCGGCCCCGGGTTTTCCGATGAGGGCCGAGGCTGAATCGACCATATCCCGGATGGGCTCGCGTGCTTTTTCGAGGGCCTTGCTGAAGGGACTGCCCTCCTGTGCAGCTCCCTCGGCCAGCCCTGCAAGCGCGTTGAACTGCCAGGCATCGTAGGCTTTCGCGCCGGCCGGCCGCCGGGTGATTTCTTCAAGGACCCTGGCCAGCGCGCGCGGCTTTCCGAACGCAGCAGCCAGGGGCAGGAGTTTTGCACTGAGGTTTCGGGCGGCCTTCTTCTGGCCTGTGGTTCCCCTTACCCCCGCGAATACGACGGCGATGAGCTCTTCGAGGTTCTTTTCAGCGGAGCTGAGCACTGCTGCGGTGATGTAGCGGTCGCCGGCATTGGCGAGGGCCAGCCTCCCCAATGCCATTCCTGCTTCAGGAGCGTTCCATTCACCAAGGGTGTAGGCGAGCTGGAGCTGTACATGAGGATCTGCATCGTTTTCGAGGGCAAGCACAGCCTGCTGGAGAGGAAGAGATTCCTGCAGGTAGGCCTCACAGATCCGAAGAGCATGCCGCCTTACCCCCGGGTGCTTGTCTCGCAGTGCCGCAGCGAGCGTCCTGGTCATGAGCTTCTCACCCGCCTCCTTGCGCAGTGCATCGAGAGCGCAGAGGGCCTGGACTCTTCCCTGGCTGTTCTTTGCCTCGACGGCCAGGCGTGCGAGGTGGGGCGCAGCCCCGGCAGGACGGGTATGGGCAAGTCGCTGGTGGGCCATGTCGCGGATCCACCCGTTGGGGCTGGCAGTCGAAGCGGCCAGCGCGGCCGAATCTCCCGGCTCCAGGGATTTGAGCGGGGCCAGGGAGCGGGGTTTGGTGGCCGCGGGAACGACCCGGTAGAGCCGTCCCATCCTGTCTCCTGCGCGCACATTGAGCTTCTTGAAGTTACCCTCGTAAAAGTACTGCGGGTGCTCGATAACCCCGCGGTACATGTCGGCGATCCAGAGCCCCCCGTCCGGCCCGGTGCGAATCATCGTAGGCCGGAACCAGTTATCGCTGGAGGCAAGGAACTCGGAGCTTTCCTCCCCACTTGCCCGGTGGGAGCTGAAGGTGACGCCCTTTGGATCGAGGACGATTCGATGGACGAGGTTGTGCACGGGTTCACTGACGAAGGCATTGCCGTAGTAGCCGGGTCCCAGCAGGTTGTCCCTGTAGATGGTGAGGCCGTTTGCCGAGGTGAACCGATTGGCGGTGTGCTGGTCATTGAACCTGGGCATCAGCCTGCTGCGTGGGTAGACCCTTCCTGTATTCGGAGCCACCGTCGTGGTGGAGCCCGGAGCTGCAGAGTGTGGATTCCTCCTCAGGTAGGAGTCGTTGAGGACAAAATGGAACATGGGCCGCGGGTTGCTGCACCCGAACCAGTTTCCCCAGTCGTCACGTGTTGTGGAGAATTGCGTCTGGCCGGTGCAGGTATCAACCAGGCCCTCGGCAGGCCTGATCCGAAAGTCGCGGCCGTTGATGCTGGTGGTGGTGCCTGTAAGGAGGGAACGGATCTTTCCGCCACTGTCACCATTGGCGCAGTGGATCCAGTTATCGAGGCCCCAGAGCAGCGTGTTCATCCTGTGCTGCTGGTTGCCGAGGCCGAAGCCGGAATAGAGCTTCTGTGTTCTGTCGGCCTTGCCATCTCCATCTGTATCTTCGGCGTAGATGATGTCAGGTGCGGCGGTGATGAGTACACCCTTGTTCCAGGGGTGTACCCCGTTGGGGAAATTGAGCCCCTCGAGGAAGACAGTCGACTTGTCGTAGCTGCCGTTGGAATCGGTGTCCTCGAGATAGACCACCTTTCCTCCATGCCTCGCATCCCCGGTCTTTCCCTGCGGGTAGTCAATCATCTCGGCAACCCAGAGCTTGCCGTCAATTCCCCAGTCAAAGGCCACAGGATCCCGCACCAGCGGCTCAGCAGCCATCAGCTCGACCCGCAGCCCGGGCCGGGTACGGATGCTCCTGAGCGATGCCTGCGGGCTCCTGGCGCCAGGCTCCAGGTCCTTCAGCAGGCCGGTAAAGGCGCGGCGGTCAACCAGGTTGGGTTTGCCCGAGGTCTTTTCATTCTGGATCCAGAGATGGCGGGAATGTACGAAGGCGCCGAGGTTCATGCCCTTGCTGACAAATGGAGGGATGGCATCCGGGTCATCTTTTCCGGGAGTGTGTCTTCCGGAAAGAACCCGCCTTGACCACCCCTTCTCCATGGAGGTGAAGAGATCGAGAGAGTAGTTTTTTTCGTTTGAGCACACCAGGTCATCGTGAAGATCCTCGTCGACATCGATGAATCTCAGCCCCGCGTCTCGTCCCTGCTCATCGGTGAGAAGGGCTCCGTCGGGCAGGTTGAACGGGAGCCTGCGCCAGCGCCGGGCTTCGCCGTCGCGGCGAAAGACTGCCTGCTGCGCAGGATTGGCGATAAGCAGCTCACAGATTCCATCGTTGTCGAGGTCCCGCAGACGAACGCCCTGGTCCCTGCCCCCGAGGGATGTGTAGATGGGTTTGCCCTCGAGCTCGAGTCCGCGCAGCAGGGTTGGATCTTCGGACCAGGAGCCGTTCTCGAAATGCCAGCCCCCGGCCTGGCTCCGGCTCCTGCAGATCATGCTGGCCGCCCCATCCCGGCGCAGGATGCCGAAACGCACCCCCGCATCGATACCCCCTGCCTTATCCCCGCCTTCGGTGAGCTCCACCGGCAGGGCGCTCTCCTGCCAGCGTGAGCGCGCCGGGGACCAGAGCCTGGTCAGGCGCACCTTCGAGTTTCCGATGACGACATCCATGAACCCATCCCTGTCGAGATCAAGCAGCCTGACTCCATTGCCCCGTCCGGAAGCTCCCCGGAGGGCCTGGCCGCTGAGCAGGTTCACCCGGATTCTCTCCGCTGCTTCATCGAAGTTGAGGAACTTGACCTTTTTGCCGTAGCTCTTCACCGCGTGATCAATAAGCTCGACGAGCTGGCTGTTCCTGATC
>JAYGDV010000229.1:0-1869 GCA_046582735.1 Planctomycetota bacterium | reverse complement strand
ACGACAAGGCCTGCGATGCGGTAGAGGACTCTGCCGTGAGTGAAGACGTAAAAAGAAGCATCCTCCTGGAGCTGGGGGGCTTCGGAAACCGTATGGCTGATTACCTGGCCGGTTTTTCGCGCTTCAACGCCTTTTAAGATGACACCCAGGTGCGGTGGCTCGAGTACCAGGCTGCGACAGGGGGGAAGGAAGGGGCAAAACTCGGTTTCTCGGTGGCGCCGATCACCGTTGCCCAGGAATTGAGAAATGCGTTGTTCGAGGCGCTTGAAACGGTGGTCCTGACCTCCGCCACGCTCTCGGTGGCGGGTAAGCCTGATTTCCTCGGCGAGCGGCTTGGTTTCCTGGAGCTCCCGCCGGAACGTTTCAAATTCAAACGCGCCGAATCACCTTTTGATTTCAAGAGCCAGACCCTGATGGTGGTACCTACCGACCTTCCGGCTCCCAACCAGCCCGGCTACGAGGAAAATTTACCTGCTGTCCTCCTTGACCTGCTCAGGGCCAGCGGTGGGAAGGCTTTTGTTCTTTTTACCTCCTATGCGCTGCTTGGCAGGATGCACAAGAAGCTTGAGAAGCCCCTGATTGAAATGGGCTGCAATCCCATGGCCCAGGGGCAGGTACAGCGCTCGGAGTTGCTGAAGAGGTTCTCCTTGAGCGACAGTGGAGTACTTTTCGGGACCGACAGTTTCTGGGAGGGGGTGGATGTGCGGGGCCGTGCGCTCGAGCATGTTATCATTACCCGCCTGCCCTTCAGGGTTCCCACCGAACCTCTGCAGGAGGCCCGGCTCGAGGATCTGTCGGCGAGGGGGATCAACGCCTTCAGCCATTACACGGTCCCCCAGGCGGTTCTGCGCTTCAAACAGGGTTTCGGCCGCCTGGTTCGTTCGAAGACGGACCGCGGAGTCGTCTCGGTTCTTGACCAGAGGATACTGACCAAGCGCTACGGAAAGGTATTCCTGGAGACCTTGCCGGAGGTTGATTGTTTTGCCTCCTCTACGAGCGCCGTCGTGAAGCGGGTGGAAGATTTTTTCAAGGCTACCGGGAAGGCGGCTGAACAATGAACGATCGAGGTGGAGCCCGGGGTTATTTTGCCCGGATCATCCTCGCCGCGGGACAATCGAAGCGTATGGGGCAACCCAAGGCGCTCCTTCCCTTCGGCCGGCAGAATGTGATCGAACGTGTAGTTGAGGCGGGACGGTCCGTTGTCAGCCTGACGGTCATCGTTGTCAATCCCCGCCTGCGCGAGGCTCTCGACGGTACCGGTGGACTCGAGGGAGTTGAGCTGGTTGAAAACGCTGATCCGGCGAGTGAGCAGATCGATTCGTTGAGGCTTGGGATCGAGAGGCTGGAAGCTCTCAGCTCCGGGCTTCCCGATGGTTTCTTTATCCACCCGGTCGATTATCCTCTCGTTGGAGCTGAGGATTACGAGGCACTGGCTCGTGAGCTGGGGGAGGGGGACGGCTACGATGTATTCCAGCCTGCCTGCCGGCAGCGGCATGGGCACCCGGTGCTCTGCCGCTACAGCCTCGCCCGCCGGTTTATAGAGCTGCCTGCAGGCGGCACGGCCCGTGATGTCATCAGGAACGTCCGAGTGAGTTATGTTGCCGTATCCAATCCCGGGGTGGCGGAGGATATGGATACCCCCGCTGACTACTCCCGGCTGCTGGAGCTGGCCGGGGGCGAAGAGCCCTCCTGAGCGCCTCCGGATGACCCTGCCTGGTCCTCCTCATCCCGCAGCGAGCGCAGGCTGCCAAGCAATTCGTCCAGGGGCGCTGCCTCCAGGGGTGAAGAACCTGTCCGGCAGTAACGCAGGAAGCCGCAGCGGTCGATGATGAAGCTTGCCGGCCGGGCGACGTTGACAGCCCCCCAGGA
>JAYGDV010000139.1:0-6486 GCA_046582735.1 Planctomycetota bacterium | reverse complement strand
TGATCGCGCGAACGAAGACGGTGCCGCCCCCGGGGATCACCCCGCTCTCGGCGGCCGCCCGAGTGGAGTGCAGGGCATCGGTCGCCCGGTCCTTGCGTTCCTTCATCTCGATCTCGGTATGCCCGCCGATGTAGAGAACAGCGATACCGCCGCCGAGCTTTGCCTTGCGCTCGGTAAACTTCTCCTTGTCGTAGGTCGAGGTGGTCTGCTCCATCTGGATGTTGATCTGGTTGAGGCGCTCATCGATGGCCTCCTTCTCCCCGGCACCATCGATGAGAATGGTCTTGCTCTTGTCGATGATGACCTTCTTGACGCTGCCGAGGTGCTTGAGCTCGACCTGTTCAAGGCTGAGTCCAAGGTCCTCGGAGATGAAGGTACCCCCGGTCAGGATCGCCATGTCCTCCATCAGTGATTTACGCCGGTCGCCGAAGCCCGGTGACTTGACGGCCACCACCTGCAGGACTCCCTGCAGCTTGTTGATGACCAAGGCGGCCAGCGCCTCAGCCTCGACGTTTTCAGCGACGATCACGAGTGGCTTGCCGGTTGGAACAACCTTCTCGAGCAGAGGAACGAGCTCGTGGACCGCGGTGATCTTTTTCTCGTAAAAGAGGATGCAGGGATCCTCGTACTCGGTGTTGAGATTCCCGGGGTCGGTGATGAAATACGGCGAGCAGAAGCCCTTGTCGAACTGGAGGCCCTGGACGACCTCGAGGTAGGTCTCGACGCCCTTGTTCTCTTCGATCGTGATGACACCATCGCTGGTCACGCTCTCCATCCCCTCGGCGAGAAGATCCGCGATCTGGTCATCGGAGTTGCTGGAGATATAGGCGACGTGGCGAATCTGGTCGTAACCCTTCACCTCCTTCGCCAGCTTGAGAACCACGTCTTCGACGGCATCAGCCGCGAGCTCCATGCCCTGGCGAAGGACCTGCGCCTGGACACCAGAGGTGACAAACTTGCGCCCCTCCTCGATCATCCTGCTGGCAAGAACGATTGCCGTGGTCGTACCATCGCCGACCTTGTCGTTCGTCCTGGAGGCGACCTCGTTGAGGATCTTCGCTCCCATGTTCTCAAAGGGATCGGGAAGCTCGATTTCCTTGGAGACCGAGATCCCATCCTTGGTCGTGATCGGCCCGGAAAAGCTCTTGTCGATAACCACGTTCTTTCCTGAAGGTCCGAGAGTCGAGCTCACCGCCCTGGCCAGGACCTGCATTCCGGCGGTCAGCCTCTGCCGGCCGTCAATGTCGAAGAGAATCTGTTTAGCCATTATTCTTAATCCTTAATTCCAGGAAACCTTACATTCCCATTCCGCCCATGCCGCCCATACCCATGCCATCATCGTGATGGTGGTGATGGTGGTCATCCTCATCTTCATCGTGGGGGATCTCGGTGATCATGGTATCGCTTGTAAGAAGAAGGGTCGACACGCTGGCCGCATTCTGCAGGGCAACACGCACGACCTTGGCCGCATCGATCACTCCCTCCTCCAGCATATCGACCACCTTCGCCTTGTCTGAAGCCAGGTTGCAGCCGAGGTTGACGTTATCTGACGAGCGAATCTGGCGCAGGATCGTGGCAGGCTCTACTCCCGAATTCTCACAGAGCTGGCGAATAGGTGCCTCGAGGGCCTCCCTGACCACTGCCAACCCCGCCTTCTCCTCGATGGTAAAACCATCTGAATCCAGTTCATCGAGTGCCTGTGCAGCCCTGAAGAGCCCGGCTCCGCCACCGGGGAGGAGCCCTTCTGCCTGGCCCGCCCTGGTCGCATTGAGCGCACTCTCAAAGCGGGACTTCCGCTCCTTCATGTCACTCTCGGTGGCGGCCCCCACGTGGATCACGCAGACTCCGCCGACCAGCTTGGCCAGGCGCTCCTGGAGTTTTTCCTGGTCGTATTCCGATTCTGTTTCTTCGAGCTCCCTGCGAATCTCGTTGGCCCTTGCCTCCACCTCGCCGGACTCACCGCCACCGCCAATGATAATCGTATCTTCGGAGGTGATCCGAATCTTGCCCGCCTCGCCGAGGTCTGCCAGTTCAAGAGACTCGAGCTTGATCCCGACGTCCTTGAAGATTGCCTTTCCACCGGTAAGAATCGCCAGGTCCTGGAGCATGGCTTTTCGCCGCTCTCCGTAGGCAGGAGCCTTTACCGCCGCGCAGGGAAGCACCCCCTTGAGCTTGTTGACCACCAGTGCGGAGAGCACCTCGCCTTCGACATCCTCGGCAACAATCAGGAGAGATCTCTTGGCCGCGAGAACCTTTTCCAACAGGGGCAGAAGCTCTTCCAGCCTGGTGAGCTTCTCTTCGAAGATGAGGATATAGGGCTTTTCGAGTTCGCAGATCATCTTGTCGCCATCGGTGATGAAATGGGGCGAGAGATAGCCGCGGTCGAATTCCATTCCGTCAACGGACTCAACCTGGGTATCGACCTCCTTGCCTTCTTCGATGGTGATCACGCCGTCTTCTCCCACCGACTCAAAGGCATCCGCGATAATCTGGCCGATTTCGCTGTCCTGGTTCGCCGCAACCGTGGCGAGATGGATGAGCTGGTCCTTGGAATTAACCGGGGTCGACAATTCCTTCAGGGTCTCGAGGGCACTGTCCACTGCAGTCCGGATCCCGCGCGAAAGAATCATCGGGTTCATCCCCGCAATGACATTCTGCAGGCCCTTCTTGAAAATACTTTCAGCCAGGACGATTGCTGTGGTCGAGCCATCGCCCGCCTCGTTGGAGGTTTTTTCCGATGCCTCGCGAACCAGCTTCACAGCCATGTTTTCGTAGGGGTCGATAAGGTCGACCTCCTCGGCAACGCTCGCTCCATCCTTGGTGATAATCGGCTCTCCCCAACCGCGGTCAATGACCGCATTGGAGCCAGCAGGCCCCAATGTCGACTTCACCGCGCGGGACAATTTTTCCACGCCTCGCCTGGCAGCCATCTGAGCTTCGAGGTCAAAAGCGATCTGCTTGGGTGTTCTCTTGGGCATTCCGGTACGTTCCTAAATAATCCGCTGGAGGTAATTAGAGCCATTTGTTTATGCAAACCGGAGACCACGACTTAAGTTCAATAAATATAATACCTTATAGATTCCCCCCTTAACCTATAACTGCCACATCGGCAGCATCGTGTCCAATTGGGGTCTGCAGTCCTGTCAGAGAGGCACCAAAAGTGGTCCTGAGCCCCAAATGGCTCCAGAACAGGGCGACTTCCAGTCGATAAAATGAACAGGTTCCTCCTGTGGGGATGCCTGGGCTCCCTGAGCCAGCAGCCACCGGATCGAGGAATGAGGAGAACAGAAATGAGTGATCGTTATAAGTTTTTTGGCGAGATAGCCTTAGAGAAACGCTTCGTCAGCGCTGATCAACTCTATGAAGCGCTTACGCTGCAGGCGAGGAACAGGGTAGAAGGGGTGATCGAGAAACAACTCGGTCAGATCCTGCTCGAGCTCGGCTACATGGACGAAGAGCAGATTCGTGAAGTGCTCGACGTTCTATACCCGGTCACAGACGCCTGAGACCCCGCCACCTGGGTGACGAATCAGTAATTCTCTCCGCCCGAATCGCTTCGCACCTGGAGAATATCCGGAGTGTAGAGCCGGATCCTCCTCCTTCTCCAATAGCGCGACTCGGTCTGTACCCTGTGCAGGTTAGCCAGCTTGTCTTCAATCGAAAGCACCTTGTGGGAGCTTGAGGTGGTGGCGCGGCCCCACTCCAGCGTGCGCCCGATACGGTCCAGCAGGTTGATCTCACTGGCTGAATCATCGATCCCCCCACCGACGTTGGAGATGTCGATCGACTCAATCGGGTTGTCCGGATAGCGTGTACCGATCTGCTCGCGGTGCAGCGCGCTCGCCACATTGATCCCATCGAGGACCGGGTTCGAAGTCCAGGCATATCCCGAACGCGGAATATGCGGCTCGATCCCCTCGATGATGGGAAGCTTGAACCAGGCCCTGGTCCGGGCATCGACGCTGTAGCGCTCACCCAGGCGCCTGCCACGGGAGTCACTCAGGTACCAGCGGTTGCCGGCACTCACCAGTGCTACCGGGGTAGAGAGAATCATGACAGCCCTGACCTCTCCATGACGCTGCGGGGTCGGATAGACCAGGCCGATGTCAACGACCTCGCGGATCCAGGGGGATCTCTCGAGAAGGTCCTTGAGCCTGGAGAGAACCTCCTGGTCAAAGAAGGTGAGCTTGCTCTTCTCAGAGTTGAACTCATTCATGATCTCGTCACGAATCTCGGGTGTCACCCACGCCGGCAGGTTCCCGGGGTTGAAGGACCAGTGGGCCAGCTGGAACCGCGGATCGGAACGAACATCCTGCTTGATGGTTACCGCCAGCCAGACAAAGAGTATCGCCGCCAGCAGGAAGAGCAGTTTCCGGCCGCTGTTTTTCAGCAGGGTCGATTCTCTGCCGCCAAACGGCAGCCACTTCAACAGGCTGGTACGTGACTTTTTCTTACGGGCCATGGTCAATACTCCCGGCGGGTTTTCAAATCAGACAAGCTCGTGGTCCCGGGCAAAAACAACCTCGGGTTCGAGCAGGTAACCTGTCTGTTGCTCTACCTGCCTGGTTACTTCCTTCATGAGTCTCTTCACATCATCGGAGCTCGCCGAACGACGCCGGTTAACGATGAAATTGGCGTGCAGTTGGGACACCTCCGCCCCGCCGCGAACCAGGCCCTTCAGGTCACAGCCCTGGATCAGCCTGCCGGCCGAAGGCCCATCACCCGGGTTGCGAAACATGCAACCGGCGCTGGCGTGGACCAGCGGCTGGGTCTTGCTCTTTCTCTCTTCATGGACTCTCATTTCCCGCTGGAGCTCTTCCCTCTCACCCGGCTCGAGCTCCATCTCGACAGCGAGGACCACCCAGCCCGGCATGTTCCAGTCCCGGTAAAGCCAGGGCACCTCATCGCCACGGATGGTCTTCAGAACTCCGCTTTCCGGAGAGACGACATGCAATCTCCTGATATGCAGTCCAAAACAGGCATCGGGACCATTGCCGGCATTCATGGCCGTGGCGCCGCCGACAGTTCCGGGGATACCCGCGAGCCTTTCGAGACCACCGAGACCTGCATTGACCGTCTTCCTGATGATCGTATTGATTCCGACTCCGGCCTCTGCGTACACCCTGCCATCTTCAGAGATCTGCAGCTCTTCGAGCTTCCTGGTTCGGATCACCGGCCTGGAGAACTCTCCGTCAGGAAAGATGGTATTGCAACCGCCACCGAGAATGAAGGGGTCCTCCAGTGATGCAAGGAGGCGGCAGAACTCATCTTTACTCCCGGGCTCGTAGAGCTCACGCGGAGAACCACCGACCCCCATGGAGGTCAACTTTGAAAAACAAGGCTGTTTCAGGCTGCTGGACATTGGCCTCAATTCCCCACCTTGGCGGCCATCGGCATAATCTCGATTCCCCGGGGCTTGCCGGCATAGTTAGCGGCCTGGACGGTGATACTCCCGGCCCCCATGAAAATTACCGCATCGCCCTCCCGTGCGGTCTCATCGAGACGCGCCCGGACATCATCGGAAGACGGGGTATCGTAGACCTCGCCCCCAAGGGCGGCGATCGCCCTGGTAAGCATGCCTGAATTGACGGCCGCGCAATCTTCCCGGCTGTCCCGCGCCTGGTAGGGCCGGGTGACGAGAACTTCGTCAAAACCTTCGAGCGCCCCGGCGAACTCTTTAAGCATCTTCCTGAGACGGGAGTACTGGTGCGGCTGAAAAACACCGATGACCCTGCCCGGGAAATCCGCATCACGGGCTGCGGCCAGCAACGCCTTCACCTCGGTCGGGTGATGAGCGTAGTCGTCGATGACGGTAACAGGGGTACGCGAGAGAATTTCAAACCGGCGGTGAACGCCCGGGAATGAAGCGAGGGCCATGCTGATCTTTTCAGGAGGGACACCAGCCCAACTGCAGAGTGCCGCTGCCGCCAGGGCGTTTTTGACATTGTGCCGCCCGGGAACCGGGAGCCTGACCTGCTGCCGGATTCCCCCGGGACCTCGCAATATGAAGCTCGACTCAAGCCCGCACGAGCGCAGCTGGGAGGCCTGCCAGTCACCATCGGTTGAATCCAGGCTGAAGGTCTGGATATTCCGGCAGCCCGTCGATGAGACCAGGCTCATCGCCTGGGGGTCATCAGCATTGAGAACCAGCAACCCATCAGCGGGAACACGGTGAACAAACTCTCCGAAGGCGGTAAGGATCTCATCGAGAGACCTGAAGTAATCGAGATGCTCCTCCTCTACATTGGTGACCACCGCTGCGGTGGGATCCAGGTTGAGAAAGCTGTGGCCGAATTCACAGGCCTCGACGACGAAATCACGTCCCTTGCCCTGCCTGGAGCTGCCGAGCCCGGGGATCTCTCCTCCTATCAGGAAGGTTGGGTCGTTGCCTGCCTTATGGAGAATCCACGAGGTCATCGAGCTGGTGGTGGTCTTCCCATGGGTGCCGGAAATGGCAATCCCCCGCCCCTGGGCCATCAGCTCACC
>JAYGDV010000083.1:0-7453 GCA_046582735.1 Planctomycetota bacterium | reverse complement strand
GCGGAGTACTTTTCGGCAGGCGGCGGAACGCGAAGGCGGGTTCTTCGTACTCGTCGACCACCTTGCCGGTCTTTTCGGTTTTCCAGGAGCGCTTGTCGTCGATTCCCTCGATCAACTCGACAAGCACCCGGCCTTCCACTCGGGCCGCGGGTACAGGCGGCTCGTCAGCCCGCAGCGCCACCCCTTGCGCCAGGAGGAGAATCACAATGACTGGCAGCGCTCGTGGCATGAGAAACTCCGGCAGGTGGGAGGAATCCGAGGACGGCGCCCATTGTACCGATTCTCCGGGGGGCGGGCGAGGAAAGTTGGAGATTCGCTCACTGCCGCCGGTTCCGGGATGGGCTGCAGGGCAATGGAAACGGTTTCGTATTCACCGTCCGGGGAGGATATCCTAGTAGCGGTTTGAGGGTTCCAACTTGTTTCGGAGGGAGGGTTCCATGCGCCGCTGCGCGCTGATTGTCATTCTGGTCTGTGCGGCGGTTTCGCCGCTTCACGCGCAGGAAGAGTACCTGCTGGGCGACTTCGACCAGTCGGGGGATCTCTCCATCAGCGATGCGGTGATGTACTTCGACTGGAGCTTCCGCAGGGCGGAGTTTCCCGGGTGCCTCGCCGCCATCGATGTGCGCGGGGAGGGTAACTTCGACATCTCAAACGGAGTCTACCTCCTCGACTACCTCTTCGGTGACGGCCCGCCCCTGCGGGATGCGGTCGGCGAAGAGCTGCCGTGCGAGAGCTACCGTATCCGGGCGCCGCAGCGTCTCGGCAGCATCCGCCTCGAGGTCAGCGATCTTCTCACCGTGGACCAGGAAGACCTGCAGTTTGATGCCTTTGGCGAGGTGGCGGTCAGGCTCCACACCCCGTTTCACGATGTCGAGGCCTGGAGCTTCGCGCTCGAGCTCGATGGCTGCAGGCCCGAGCTGGTGACCGAGCGCGGTACGAGCGCCGCAGAGGAGAGGTGGGGGGGCTGCGCGACCTCGGGTATTACCGCATGAGCTACGGTTTCGATGCGGATGAGAAGCTCGTCATCTTCTGCGCCGCCCTGCTGAGCATGCCCAATGCCGTGGTACTCGAAGCATCCGAGACACCTTACGATATCCTGCGGATCCAGCTCTCCCCGGCCCCCTGGGGCAATGGAGGCGGAGCCAAGGTTTCCTGCCCATGCTGGCTCGGTTTCATAGACAGCCCGGGTTTCGCCGCCGGCTGGGGCTGGGAGTTCACCCGGCCGGTAAGGACAGAGGTGACCGTTGGCGGCCGCCCGGTGATTCCATCGCACGAGGTTCGCCAGGTCGACCCCTGCCTGGGCCCACCGCCACCGCGCGGCGACTGCAACGTTGATTTCACCCTCGACATCTCAGACGTCATCTTCCTCATCGACATCCTCTTCCTCGGCGGCGAGGAGCAGCCGCCCTGGATCGGCAACTGCGACGCCAACACCGACGGCACCCTCGACATCTCAGACCCCATCTACATCCTCAGCTACCTCTTCCAGGGTGGTCCGCCCCCGGCGCCCTGGCTGTGACGGGGTGCAGGCTGTTTGCGGAGTGTTCCCCCGCCTCAGCCGCCGATGGGGATGGTGAGGACCGGGGCGCTTGACTTGATCTCGCCGGACTGCAGCGCCAGCAGCTGGGTGAGGAAGGAGAAGGTCGACTTCGATGGCAGGTCGGAATCATCGACGTAGAACCACGCGCCGCGATAGCGGATCCTCACTGAGGCGTTGCGCGGCCTCCACGTGCCGGTTTGTACCTGCAGGAGCCCGTCGGTGACCTCGCTCCAGTCAAAGGGCGAGTCATCTTTGTTCTTCGTCAGGGTGACGCGCCCGGCTTCGATGTCATCTTCGGGTACCTCGATGGAGTGGGAGAGGTAGAAGAGGACTCCCATCAGCGAGCGCGTGACAACAGGGATCTGTCCGGCGGCAGCCACGCCCGTGGTGAGCTGCAGGTTCGCATCATCCTGTCCCGCCCCAAGCAGCTTCCGCAGCTCCCTGGCGATGGGCGATGCGCCTGCTTCACCGGAGAATCGAAGCACCATGCGCTGTCCCTGGCCGTTTTGAGCCGCTCCGAAATGGATCTTTCCCTGGACCTGCAGCTCGCGCAGCAGCTTCGCCGCACGGGTGAACTCCCTGAATTCAGGAGCATGGTCGGGTGTCGGGCCGGAAGCGCCCGGGGCATTTTTCAGCGGCCCGAGCTGCTGGATCGAGCAGCGGAAGATCCGTTCGATGCTCCAGCCGGAGTGGTAGAGCAGCAGCATGGTCTCCAGCGAGATGGGAGACAGCAGCCGGCGGACGAACTTTTCCCCCTGCAGGGGAGCGTAGCTGACGGCCGGGCTCTCCTCGTAGGTAAGACCGAGGTCGATACTGCGGTCGACTGGCGAGCCGGCAGCGCGGGAGCGCCCGATGCCGGCCGTTGACTGGATGGAGTACTGGGTAAGGACGTTCGCCACCTCCAGGAAGAAGGGGGTGTCGCGGTACTTCAGTCGCACGAGGTTCAATAACAATTGCTCGTTGTCGGTCCGGTTGATCACCTCGTTGTAGCTGAACTGTCCCTTCTCGATCGCTCTCGGGCCGACGATGTTGCAGCCGCCGGCTGCCAGGGCCGCCAGCAGCACCAGGGAAAGGTACTTTCCAGGATTCATGACCGGGCTCCTCTCGGGCGCACGCGCCCATGGCCAGTACGATGTTTCTCTTCAGGAGGCACCATACCGCAGTGCGCCAGAGGGAACAAGGGGCCGGCGGGATTGTCTCAGAGAAGGCCCGGAATCGGGTGCCCGTCGGTGATGAGCTCGCTGACAGTGGAGGGAATGTCGGTGCGCAGGCGCATCGCAGTGGTGTCGAAGAGGGTGTGCATGACGGTGGCGAGCAGGTTCTTCGGCTCGTAGGCCTCGGTGGCCGGATGCGCGCACTGGCTGTCAGAGCGCCCGATGACCTGGCCCATGTTGAGGCCTCCACCGGCGAAGACCAGCGAGGTCAGGTTGCCGTAGTGGTCGCGTCCGCCCCGGCCGTTGATCTTGGGTGAGCGGCCCATCTCGCCGGTAATTACCAGCAGGATCTTGTCGCTCAGTCCGCGCTCCTCGAGGTCCTCGAGGAAGGTGGAGACCGCGTGGTCAACCTGGTTGCCGAGCGGTTCCATGCCGGTGAGCCTGGGTAAACTATTCTGGTTGCCATGCATGTCCCAGCCCGCGTCCGCCACCGTCACGAAGCCGCAGCCGGCCTCGCAGAGCCGGCGCGCCATCAGCATCTGGTGGCCGAGCAGGTTGGAGGAGCGGTACATGTCGTTGTAGCGGTTGAGCACCTTCATGTCGAAGAGCTTAGTCGTATCGTAGCGCTCGATGGTTTTCGGGTCTTCTTTCGACAGGTCAAAGGCATCTCCGACTCCGCGAAGGAGGATGTCGTAGGCCTGCTGGCGGTAGCGGTCAACGATGCCGAGCCGGCCGCTCTCCTCGACGCTCCGGCGCCATCCATCAAGGGCCGAGAGCAGGTTGCGGCGGTTGGCGAAGCGCGACTGGGGCAGCTTGAGCTCCATGTTGTCCCTGGCGGCTCCTCCACCGACCGGGTTGAAGGCCTCGTAGCTGCCGCCGAGGGAGCCGCCGGCTGTCAGGCCGGGCAGGGCCTTCTTTTCAAAGTTGCCGCGCAGCTTGAGGTCCGGCTTGATCGCCTCGGGAAGAAGCAGGGTATTGGACGGCAGCCCTGTATTGGGGTTGCTGGTGCCGGCGGCCCTCGCATAGAGGGCACTCATGCTTGCCTTGAGCGGGTTGCGGGCGCTGACGACGTCCTGGTAGGTATGCCCCCCGTTTTTCGACTGGTAGGAGCGGACGACCGCCAGCTTGTCGGCGAGCTTCCCCATCTTCGAGAAGGTGCCCCCGAAGGTGATTCCCGGTAGTTTTGTGGGTACCTCTCCCGTTGTCGAGCGGATCTCCGAAGGGGCTTCCATCTTCGGATCGAAGCACTCTATATGCGACGGCCCGCCCTGGAGGAAGAGCAGGACAACGGAAACATCCCTGACCGAGCCGCCTGCAGCGGCGACCTCCTCCCGGGCGCGCAGGAGGTCTGGAAGGGTGAGCCCCCCGAGACCCAGGGCGCCGATGCGAAGGACCTCCCTGCGGCTGAGTCCTGAGCAGTTTTTATGAACACTCGGGTCGGTTAGATGGAGCATCCGGGTTCTTCACCTGTTCGGCAGGAATAGGTACTCTCTCTGTAGCGTCACAACAGGCACCGACGTAGAGTCCCGGCGCCTGTTCTTTCTGCTAATAATCTAAAAGCTCCGACCTGCCTTGTACAGATTTATAAACCCGCACCGTCATTAACGGCCTGATTTGGTGGTTTTCCGGCAGGACCTCTTCGTCGTGGGGCTTGGTCTGTGGACCTTCCCGGGCTACGATAACGGGCGGCGATGGCATTGGTGCTTCGCCTTGTGCTGAAACAAAGAGAGGTAAGGTTCACGATGAATACACGACTGTTTTGCTGCGTGGTGCTGGTTTCCCTTGTTTTCTCTTTTGCAGTCTCTGCGAATGCAGATGTCAAGTTGCCTTCTGTCTTCGGCAGCAACATGGTATTGCAGTGCGACAGGCCGGTGCCGGTCTGGGGTTGGGCCGAGCCGGGAGAAGAGGTTTCGGTGCGATTCGGCAGCACGAGAAAAACCGTCAAGGCTGACGAGCAGGGCAATTGGCGCGTCACCCTCAAGAAGCTCAAGGCATCGAAGAAGCGGGGCAAACAGATGGAGATCAAGGGGAAGAACAGCAGCATCGTCCTGCAGAACATTCTCATCGGGGATGTCTGGGTTGGCTCCGGCCAGTCGAATATGGAATGGCCCGTGAGGGCGACGCGAAAAGGAGGTGAGATGATTCGATCGGCGAAGTATCCCGCCATTCGCCTGTTTCTCATTCCCAAGGTGCAGAAGGGAGCGCCGGATAAGAACGTCAACGCATCCTGGCAGGTCTGCAGCCCGGGTACCGTACCGAACTTTTCCGCGGTGCTCTATTATTTCGGCCTGAAGCTGCAGACTGATCTCAAGGTCCCGATTGGCCTGATCGCCTCATCCTGGGGCGGCTCCCGCATCGAGCCATGGACGGTTAACGCGGGCAGCAATGCCGGCGGCGGGATGTACAACGGCATGATCGCCCCGATCGTTCCCTATGCCATCAAGGGCGCCATCTGGTACCAGGGGGAGTCGAATGTCGGCAACGGCCTCGGCTACCACGACCTGAAGAAGAACCTGGTCGATGGCTGGAGGAGAGTCTGGAAACAGGAGCTGCCTTTTTACTATGTCCAGATCGCCCCGTGGTCAGGTTATGGCGGCGGGCAGCTTCCGGGCCTCTGGGAGGGGCAGACCAAGAGCCTGACGATCCCGGATACGGGCATGGCGGTTATCACGGATCTCGTGGACAACGTTGGGGACATCCATCCGCAGATGAAGCTGGAGGTCGGCCGGCGGCTCGCTCTCTGGGCGCTGGCGCGGACCTATGGCAAAAAGAAGGTGGTATTCTCCGGCCCTCTCTACAAGTCGATGGAGGTGGAAGGAAAAAGGATCCGGATTCATTTCGCCCATACCGCCGGCAAGCTGGGCTCCCGCGATGGAAAGGCGCTGCGCGAATTCCAGATCGCCGGAAGTGACGGGCAATTTGTTGCCGCCACTGCCGTCATTGACAAAGAAACCGTATTGGTGAGCGCCGCGGGGGTGCAGTCACCGACCCAGGTGCGCTTCGGCTGGCACAAGCTCGCCAACCCCAACCTGATCAACAAGGCGATGCTGCCGGCCTCGCCTTTCCAGACGAACAATTGGAGTGGTGGTACGGCTGAAAAGCACGTCTCCTCCGCGCCAGCCGCTCCCTCCGGCCCGAAAACAGGCGGCGGTAAAACAAAATGAAATGCGGCTTTGCGGCACTCTTCCTGGTCCTGGCCTGCTGTGGGCCGTCCCCGGCCCAGGAGAGCGCTGCCCGCAGGAAAAAGAGTGCTGAGCTGCTCGATGAGTTCGGCAAGGGCTATAAGATTCTTAGCACGCGTCACTGGATCCTCGTCTACAAGGCCGATGTGGAGTGGGTGAAGGCCTGCGGGAAAATGCTCGAGCGCACCCATGACACCTTCGTGGCGACTTTTGAAAAGGCCGGCTTCAAATTGAAGAAGCTAGAGGAGGATCTCGTCGGGGTGCTGATCGGTGATGAGAAAGACTTTCGCGAGTACATGGAGCGCAAGCGGTCGCAGAGCGGTCGCTCCGGTCCTCCCCGGGGAGGCGGCGGGGTCTATTCCGGGCGCACCAACCGCATCACCTTCTTTGATGACCGCACGCGTGAGAGGTCCCGTTCCGGGTCGAAATCCCGTCCGCCCGACCTTGTCAATATGAGCAAGGCGGCCCATGAGGGGGCGCACCAGCTGGCCTTCAACCTCGGGATTCAGCAGCGTGGAGGCCGCTATCCACCCTGGGTTGGAGAGGGCCTGGCCGCTAATTTCGAAATGCAGGACGCCGGCAAACCCTTTGGCCCCTATACGAAGAACCTGAGCCTGAGGCGGAGGAACCTTCTCAAGCTCCGTGAGCGCGGA
Organism: Planctomycetota bacterium; assembly: GCA_046582735.1. Taxonomy (GTDB): domain Bacteria; phylum Planctomycetota; class UBA8108; order UBA8108; family UBA8108; genus UBA8108. Next base: position 924 of record JAYGDV010000083.1, on the reverse strand, counting down.
AAAACAGTTTCGCTGGAAGAGTTCGTCGTCAAGAGGCGCCCACGCGATCCAGCGCCGGGCGAGCTGGGTTTGATCTATTCCCAGGGATGGGGGCTGTTTCGATTCCTGTTGCTCAACTACCCCGGTAAGCTGCAGGGCTACCTCGAGAGCTTTGCCGCCGAGGGCGCCGGGCGTCCGAGCCCGCAGTTGTTTCGCCGCCGTTTCGAGGATGCCTTCGGAGCCTTCGGGAAGGTGGAGAAGCAATGGCAGGCGTTCCTCGGCGACCTGGCAAAGGCCGAGGGGGCCGGCAAGAGACCCCGCCGCCGCCGGCTTTAGGGTGAAGCTCAGAGGGGGCGACTCTCAACCAGTCGTTTCCCGGTTTTATTTTCCCGTATTGGCCTTGCCGGGGGAAGGCTTCAGTGCGAGCCCCTTGCCCTTGCCGTTCCTGGCACGTCCGAAGGACCGGTCGTTTTCCTGCGCCGAGAATTCCAGCTCGTCGAGTATGGCATTCTGCCCTTCATCCCGGTCAACCAGGAGGATGGTTTCCCCATCCCGGTCGAGCCGGAAGCTGGCGTGGAGCCCCTTACCATCGGTATCCCCGTCGAGCCAGACGACCAGGTAGCCGCCACCTGCAATGGAGGTGCCTGCAGGAAACTTCCATTTCCTGGGATTGTTGAGAGAGTCGCTGAGGTAGAGCCCGGAGAGATCAACCGCTTTCGTTGAGCTGTTGAGGAGCTCGACCCAGTCTTCGTACTGGCCCTCGGAGTCTTTATTGGTTTTCTCGTTGGCTGCCAGGAGTTCGTTGATGCGAACCGGGAAGCCCGATCTCCGGGTTGCCTTTACCCTGTAGCCGAGGGGGGCAGCCTCGGCTCTGCGCGGCTCGAATACCGTTGTGCCTGTCTCTGCAGAGGCGCGGGCCTCAACGTAGTAGCGCACCCGGGTGCC
>JAYGDV010000270.1:0-7917 GCA_046582735.1 Planctomycetota bacterium | reverse complement strand
CCGATCCGGTGCAGGAAGGCGAGGTTGGCTCCCCGGCCATCGACATCGCCGTTGAAGATATCAAGCAGCTTCGGGTCGGTTGCTCCATCTCCCTGCAGGGCAGGGTTCAGGCTGCAGAAATTGTTGAGGGGATGGGCATCGTCAGGGTCGATTCCGATGTTCGGACGAGCCTGGACGTAGGACTTGGCTGAACCTCTCCCCTGGTCGCCGTAGGGGATCACCGCCTGTACGGCATCCATCGCGCCGCGCAGGAAAATGAAGAGGAGCTTTTTACCCGGGGGAAGATCTCCCGCCAGGGATTTCTGCAGGGAGGGCGCTATGCTGCCCATCCCGAGGGCTCCGAAGGTCATGGCTCCCGCCTTGAGGAAGTGCCGACGGTCAGTGGTTTGCTTGCGAATGTTCATTGTATTACCTTCGTTGAGTTTAAGGTGTTGTTGCAATTTTACTCCTTACCAGGCGTCCTTTCCTATTGTTTTTGGAATGCCGGCAGGCTGAGGAGATAGCTGACCGCATACCGCATGCGGTTTTCGGGATTGTTGCCCGACGCATAGGTCGAGCCGGCGAGCTCTTTCTGGGCCTCCAGGACGTCGCCGCCAAAGAGCAGGAGGCTGAAGTAATCGACAACCGAACCGGCGTTCGTCAACCGCCAGCGGCCCATGAGGTCGCCCGGGTCCCAGTCCCCACGCGCATCTCTCGGCTGGGGAGGATTCGCCGCGAGGTTGGCGAACTTGAACCTCTCGAGCAGGCCGACGGTGTGCAGCCAGTCGAAGCCCATTTCCGATTCGCCGGTCGGGTCGGAGAACTGGAATTGTTCCATCCCGGCAGCTTCGATATCGGCGACCATGCCGACAAGGTTCTGGGTGCTCATCTCCGTGTCGAGGGCCCTCAGGGTGCTGACAACGTTCTCGAACGGGTCCTTGATCTTGGCCCGGTAGAATTTCAGGCTGAGGAATTCGTCTGAGAACAGGATGGCCCTGAGGACCTCCCGGATTTCCCCTCCGGAGTTCTGCCAGGCTTCGATGGCGTAGAGGAGAAGATCGGGTTCCTGGTACTCCGTTGCCGAGACAAGGCTGTCGCCATCGACATCGATGTCGGCAAAAATCGCCGGCGGCCGGCCGTTGGGAAGGTCGGGGGTAGGCTCCGCCCACTCGTCTGCATCGAGTTCTCCATCGGCATTGAGATCGACCGAATCAAAGAAGGCCTGGAGGTCTTCGGGCATCGGCCGGGTCTTGTCGAGGTCGGCGAGGTCGTCGGTGACCAGCAGGTTGATGAGCTTGGTCGACACGAACTTCGCACAGTCTCGCAGGTTGACGGTCACCTCGAGCACGTTATCGAATTCGCTCATGGCGGCTCCCGGAGTCTGGTCATTGTCATTTGCGGAAATCCGCAGGCCCGTGAAGGGAGATACGGGATTGCCGAGAGAGTCGACTCCTCCGTAGAGGGAGAGGAAGAGATCCTTGCGGGACCAGTCATGCCCATAACCGGTGGGCGGAGGTTGTCCGCGACGGGCCCTGCCGGGATTTCCGAAATGGAATCCCCAGGTATAGTCTTCGTCCGACCAGTTTTCCATGGTGGGGAAGTTGAAGCTGCCTGGTCCATTCTCGCGGTTGTTGAGGGGGAAGTTCTGGCCCTCCGGATGACCGATGAAAAGAACATCATCGGGGTCGTAGAGTGAACGCAGCTGCCAGCCGACGTTCCAGCCGGTGAATACCTTGGCGAGCTCCTCGATGTCGCGCTGCGTGTAGACGTGGTCGACGCCGAGAGAGAAGAGCTCGAGGTACTCCCTCGCATAGTTCTCGTTGGGCGCGGAGACGACGTTCTCGTAGTTGTTGAGGTAGATGATCTGCGCGACGCTCTTGGCTGAACCCTCGAGCAGGTCTGCGAAGTTACCGAAGGCGTTGCGGCGGAAGTGATCGTATTCCCGCTTTTCCATCGCGGCGGCAACGGCACGCTGCTCCTGGACCCTGGGGTATTTCCACCAGGCGATATTACGCTGGTCGATGAACTCTTCCAGGGTGACCTGGCCGTCCTCGGTGATCCGCCTGAAGTTACCCCAGGCGGCCATCGCGGGGTGCAGCTGCTGGAAAGTGTCCCACTCGGCCTCGTCGATGAAGTCCGAGTTGTCGCTGTCCATGGCGGTGAAGATTTCTTCACTGGACCGGGTGGCGGAGCCTCCGCGTCCTCCCCTGCTGAAGAAATTCTGGCGCAGGGTTCCCACCTCGGTATGGAAGTGGTTATTCCAGAAGACCGTGAGCTTGTGGAGCAGCTGCCAGTGGCTGAAGGTCGCGTCGAGCACCAGCATGGCCTTCAGCCTCTCGATGATCTGGTTGCGAAAACGGCCCTCGGGAACAGAGCCGATCTCCAGCGCCTCGATCAGCCGGTTGAGCTCCGGTTCGTCAACCGCCGGCACGTAGCTGCCATCAAAATCCAGCTGTTCATCGATATACTCGATGAGATCGGCCCTGGTCTGGATGCGGGTGAGGAGCTCCTCGGTCGGGCCAAAGGTGATCCGGTTGAGGACATGGGTGATGAGCGGGAGATCGCCTTCGCAGGCATCGTAGGATTCGCAGGGGAAGCCTTTTTCAGCCGGATCCACTCCGCATTCTTCCGGCCCGGGAGGGGCGGGAGGGGTTCCACCCATGAACAGGTAGGAGAGAATGTGGACTCCATCGGTCAGGTCGATGGAGAGGTCCTTGTTGCTGTCGGCCGCGTTCTCGCAGGGAGTTCCCACGCCGCCAAGGAAGAGCCAGTTGAAGATGCCCAGGGCATCGGAGACATCTACGCTGCCGTCGATATTCACATCACCGCGGCGAAACTGGACCAGACGAAAGTACTGGTCAGCGTTGTCAGCCCCATTGCCCGCCTCCTGGGTGATTCCATCCTGGTGGCAGAGTAAGGCCACCAGCAGTGCGGCTACCCCGGGAAGCAGGTTTCGGGCAGATGCCCGGTTGCGTTTCACGATCCCTGTCTGGTCAGTCATATGACCGTCCTTCCTCTCTGAAGTTGACCGGCTGTAACTTGCCCCGGCTGCTTGTAGCGGATGAAAATCCGAGCAGCCCCGGTCAGTGATGAGGGAACATTAAGATAGTTGAAGGACGACAGGCCCCGGGTTTGCTGTCCTACTCAAGTGAAACCCCGCAAAATGGGAAAGTCTCGCAATTTCTCTTTTTTCAGATCCTGCTCTGCCCCGTGCCCGGGATTCCGGGATTATTTTTTAGTGAACTGCCTGTTGCCGGGGTTCAAGATAGCAGTGGGAGTCGAGAGAGGCTCCGGGCCTGTGTTGCGGACCTCTGGCTGGCGTTATGCTTTGAGAGGATCTTCCGCCAGGTTTCAGCAAAGAGGATTCGGCATGTATGAAAAGACAGTCAAGCTGGCATTTGCGGTGGCGCTGCTGTGTGTGATCCACAGCCTGCCTGGCACCGGGCGCGTGGAAGCCGGGGAGTTGTTTTACCGGGGAGATGTCGATCTCAACGGGAATGTGGATCTTTCAGATGCCGTGAGCCTGTTCAATTACCTGTTTCTCGGCGGGGCTGCGCCCGGTTGCGAGGACGGGGCGGATGCCAGCGATGACGGCGATCTGGACCTGACCGATGGCATCTACATCCTGAATTACCTGTTTCTCGGCGGCAACGAGTTGCCTCCTCCCTCTCCCTCCAACACCTGTCCCGGGCAGGATCCCACCGCGGATGGGCTGGGTTGCGAGGCAGGGCAGGAGGGCGGTGAAAACCCTCCCGGCGCCGAGCTGCTGGTGACCCTGGCCAATCCCCCGGGGGTGCGGCAGCGAAACCGGTCCGAGGTGGAGAGAAACGGAGCGGGGGAGTTTGTCGTAGAGCAGGGTACTGCCTTCGCGCTCATGGTGGTTGCAACGAGGAACGAACTGACCCGCACTCCCTTTTCCTTCGACGCTGCAGTGGGCGCAGATCCTTCGAGCCTCGCTGTGCGTTGCGAGGCGGACCTGGGAGATCCCGCCGCCGGGGGTATTGCCGCCGGCACGAACCTCGCACCCTGGTTCTCGACCGATGTCGAGCCCTGGAGCGACAGGATCTACCTCCTGGATCATGTCACCCTGCGCGTGGGTGGGGAAGAGGCCTGGAGTCCGGGTCCCGGGGTCTACCGCCTCACCGCGATGGTCACCGACCAGTCCTGCTCGCCTTCGCCTGTTGTTGAGGCGGTTCTGCGGGTTGAGCCATCACAGTCTCCTGAAATCTCTGTCTGGATCGAGGATGGAGCCTCTGTTACCGGTTTACCTGTCCAGCATGAGGCCGGCAGCGGCAATCCGAGGGTGCGAGTGGGGGAGAGCCGCTACCTCGTCATCGAGGTAAGAGCCAATCCGCATGGAGGCCCAGCTGTGGACGCAGGCTCACTCAGTGTCCTGGCGGATCCTCCCTTTCCCGTCGGAGCTGACCTGTCCTCCAGGTTCAGCCCTGTGGCAGGGCAGGACGGGCGCTACTCGATGCGGCTTACCGGCACCAGCCTGCCGGCTGTCGGCAACACCGACCTTGAGATCAACATAGGCACCTCGAGCAACAATGTCTCAAGAACCATAGGCCGGGTGATTGAATCCCGGGTCGATTACGCCACTGTGATCCAGCCGATCTGGACAAGCAACTGCACAGGTTGCCACGAGGAGCCGGGACCCTCCCGTGGGCTCGTGCTTGTCGATCCCGACCCTGAGACTACCCGGCGCAATATCGTCAATGTCTATGCGGCGGGGCCGGAGTTCGACTCGATTGCTCCGCGTCATATTCGCCCCTACCTGCCGTCCAACAGCTATCTCTGGCGTAAGCTCAGGGGTACCCATCTCGCTGCTGCGGTCATGGGAGAGGGGGAGAGGATGCCGCTTGATGGAGGCTATCTCGGCGATGACGACATGCGTCTGGTCAAGAGCTGGATTCTCCAGGGAGCCGAGTGAGGCTGCACCTGTAGATAGCGGATGCCTGGAGGTCACCAGTCGCGCACCAGGAGCATCCTGACCAGGGGGCTGCAGGCTGTCTTACTCCTTCGGGGCCTCGATCTCGAAGGTCAGCTTGAGGGTCTCTCCCTTTTTGATGGTCACCTTCTTCCGGGGCTTTTTCTCGACAAAGAAGGGTGCGAGCACCTCGTGGCGGGCCTCCAGCGTGTAGGTTCCCGGGGGGATGTTCATGATCTTGAACTTGCCGCCGGTGTCGCTGACATCGAAGTAATCATTTGGAAGGATATGGACCTGGGCGTTCATCCAGGGATGAAAATCGCATTGGACCAGGGCGAAACCTTCCTTGCGGGCTCTCTCCTTGAAGCTCTGGCCGCTGCCGATGGCCCGGTTGAAGTTCATCTCGAGCACCGCCCGCGTATTGTGCAGTACGGTGTCGGCGTTGACGACCTCGAGGGTGGAACCGACGGACATCGCCACGATGTGGGGTTCGAAGAGGCAGCCCTTGTTGGTGAGCTTGACGGTGCGGGCCTTGGGGCGCTTGCGGCTCTTTTTCATGTCAGAGAAGGTGAGGACCACATCGCGAATGGCGTTGTCCTTTCCAAGCACGATGCGTTCGTCCTTGAAGTGCGCGGCGCAGACAGCCTTGTCCCTGTTGTTGGGCGGCACCCCTGGAAGCGCTTCAAGTTTCGGGGCCGGTCCCTTCAGGACCACGATCCCCTCGATGTGACCTTTTTCAGGGTCTGCCTCGGGGTATTTCTTTTCCGTCCCGGCTTTCTTCTCGGCGTCGTCTCCGGATTCGAGAGCAGATGCGGTGGAAATGCAACCGCAGCCGCCAGGGTTGTGCAGGTCAAGGAAGGAGAAGAAGGCGGCGCCTCCCAATACGAGGGTTGTTGCGAGGAAGAAAAAGAAGTGCTGCTTTCGAGTCAAGTTGAGAGCTCCTTGTAGCTTCAGGGGGGATGAGAACCGCCTTTACGGGCGGGTCAGTTGTTCTTGTTTTTTTCCCACCAGTTTTCCCAGGCCCTTACATCGGTGCCGAAATCCTGGCCGGTGATCTTGTGAAGGGCCCTGATCCGGGCGACCATCTCAACGCGCCGTACCTTCACGTCCAGCGCGACTCCTTCAAGGTTGGTTTTGACAACGGGATCAGCAACCTCGACAAGTGAAAATCCTGTGCCACCGGAGACCAGCTCGTAATCAGCGATATAGCTGCGCTGGGTCACCTGCATCATGAAGGCGCGCCCGAAGCCGCTCCAGGTCATTCGCATGGTGGTCAGCAGCTCGGGGACAGCCGCGCGGTTGGGGAAAACAGAGATGGCGTTTGCCGCCCGGGTTCGCACATGGGGGTTCTCGTTTCTGAGCCCAGGCACGAAGTACATCGCGGTATTCTTGTCGTTGATTTTTCTCAATGATGCGAGGCTCAGGTCGCGAATGCTGCGGTAATCATCCACCATGGCCGAGCGGGCCAGGCTGGCGAGCCCGGTTGAGGAGGAATGTTTGCCCAGCTCCCTGGCCGCCAGTCGCCTGGCGGCGGCCAGCCGGCTTCCCGAGAGGGTCTTCGCCAGCGTCCGCACCTGCTTGTCGCGGTCGAGCTCGAGGTGCTTCTTCATTGCCTTCAGCCCGTTTCCAACCAGCGCGACGAGGTCGGCTTCTTTTTTCTTCAGGGCGGGGCGGGGAAAGCTCCCGACGATGACCCGTTCCTTTTCCTTTGCGGCCTGCTTGCCGGTGATGGCCTGGGGTTTTAATTTCAACCGGGTAGCTGCGTGCTCGCCCCGTGCCCAGGTCTCCACGTTTCTGACCTGGGAGACGAGCTGCAGGGCCATCTCCTTCTGCAGGACGGAAATCTTCTTTTTCAGGGTGATCTTCTTGCCACGAAAGGTGACCCTCTCACCGGCAGGACTTTTTTCGAGGTGGAAGAACTCGTTGGCTGCGATCTGGGTGACCTTGCCGTTTTCCAGGGTGAAGCGGTATCCGTCGCGGGTTTTCTCGAGGTTGATTCCCCGCAGGTGGTCCCCGTTTCGAAGGCTCACCCAGTCAGCGTGCAGTGAACCCTGGCAGGCGAATAAAGCTGCAGAGAGTGTGAGGAACCACGCTGGAAGAGGTTTTTTCTGTTGCCTGTATCGCATCCTGAAGCGCTCCACTGTGCCGGGGCCGCTATTAAAACCGGTCTTTCTCTAAGCTAACCCGTGTATCAGAGAAAAGCAGCAGATTTCCCCTTTTCGCGCAAGCTGCTGCCATTTAAGACGTCGAGGCGCTGCAAATATTCACTTTAGGGCGCTAAGGTGGAGCACCTTCAATGCGCCGTCTTTAACCCAACTGGGCGATGAAAGCCTTGAAAAAAGGCCCCATATCGCCCCAGCCCCTGGCGGTAACGAAGTTCCGGGAAACCACGACCTCTTCGTCGACGTAGTTGGCCTCGGCCATTTCCACTTCCGTGCGGATCCCCTCGTAGCAGGTCAGGGTCACATCCTCGATACTCCCCGATGCGTAGAGGAGCATCGGTCCATGGCAGATGGCGCCGATCGGCTTGTCCTGCAGTATGAAGTGGCGCACGATGCTCAGGACCTTCGGATACCGGCGAAGCTCTTCCGGGGCACGGCCGCCGGGGATCAGGATGGCATCGTAGTCATTCGGATCCACATCGTCGTAGCTGATATCCGCCTCGATGGTGTGGCCGAATTTTTCAGTATAGCTGTCGTAGCCGGGTTCGAAATCATGTACGACCAGCTGAAGGCGTTTTTTTTCGGGCGCAGCTACAACCGGCTCGATTCCCTCTTCCTTCAACCGATGGACGGCGTAATACACCTCGAGGCATTCGCCGAATTCGCCAGTAGCGATCAGAACTTTCATTTCAGTACTCCAGGATGGGCCGGGGTTCTAAATCTTTGAACGGTAGATTATTCTACACAGGTTACGATACTGTTTCCCTTGAGAGGTTCTCAACCGTTTCCATTGTGAACCGGTCGTTTTTCCCGGCAGATTTTGAGCGAACATGAGCAGCGAAGACA
>JAYGDV010000528.1:0-18008 GCA_046582735.1 Planctomycetota bacterium | reverse complement strand
AACGATATGAGAAATAACTATACGACCGTATTCCTCAGGAAAACGTTCCAGGTTGAGGATCCGGCGGTCCTGGGCGGACTGACCCTGATCATGGACTATGATGATGCCTTCGTGGCCTTTATGAACGGAGAGGAGATCGCGCGGTCAGATAATGCCCCCAATGGAGCTATCGACTACGAATCTACCTCAACCTCCAACCACGAAGCAGGTGACGACCTTGACCGCTACAATATTTCTGCCGACAGGATCAGGCAGGGTGAGAATGTTCTCTCTGTGGTAGGGATCAACGGCGACCTGCCCTCGAGTGACTTCTCCCTTATTCCTGTGCTCTCTTCCACCCTTGCAGGGGCTGTTGCAGGCCCCACCGGTGGGTGCGGCGATCATCTCTATACCACCGGGTCAACCCTGATGCTCGAGGGTATGGCAGACCCTATGAATACGAGGTCCGTGATGGTTGGGGGACGCGAGGCCAGCCTGGAGATGGTGACGGGGGGCAACCCCCCCTATGGAATTCGCTGGCAGGTGCCCGTCAACGGGCTCGAGGATGGTGAGAACCCGGTCGAGGTTACGGCCTTCAGCGGGGAGGCTGGTGGCGGTGAGGCGGTGGCCAGCTTCGAGACCACGGTTCATCGCTTCGAAGATGATTTTCGTGATTACAATGGAACCCTGGATGACGATACCGAGTGGACCGCTGAGGGAGGACCCTACAGGTTGCGGGGCAATCTGCGGGTTCCCGATGGGGTGACGTTGCGGATACGCCCGGGCACTGTTGTGCTGGCAGATGACGAAGCTGCGATCATTGTCAGCGGTGAGCTGAGGGCCGAGGGTACCGAGGAGAACCCCATCATCATGCGGGCTTTCTTCTGTGATGACGAATGGGGAGGGATCGCCTTTAACGAAACCGGTACCGATGAAGATGACCCGACCCATCTGCTCAGCTTCTGTGATATCCGGGGGGGCTCCAATCCCGATGGTTACGATGGCTGTATCGCCCCGACGGACTCCCGTCTGCTTGTGACCGATTGTTTACTGGCGGACATCCCCGGCAATGCGATTGATGGGGTGGATGCCGTGCTCGAGGTTCGCCGCACGAATATCCGGGACATCTTCGAGGGGGTACACTGTGAAGATTCCGATACCGTGATCGTGGATACGGTTTTCGAGAACATGACCGGCAACAGCGATGCGATTGACTTTGATGGAAGCGGCAATAACCGTTCACGGATCGAGGGATGTGTCTTCATCGGCAGCTCCGATGATGGCGTGGACCTCGGCGATGTTTCCGTCGATATACGCGACAACATCTTCATAAACATCGCCGACAAGGCTATCTCGATCGAAGATGTCGGCGACCAGGGCCAACCGACGATCACCGGCAATCTCATCATCCGCTGCGGTACCGGCATGGCGATCAAGAATGGAATCACGATTTCAGAGGGTGACCACAACACCATCACCGAGTGCCAGGAGGGAATCGCGCTCTTTGCCAAGGATGACAGCAACGAGGGTGGCCATGCCACCTTCCACAGCGTGATCTGCTGGGGCAATGCAGTCGATGTGATCGTGGATGACCGGTCAACGGTCGCCTTTGATTTCTCCAACATCGGGATGCGCGAATGGCCTGGCGAGGGCAACATCTCCGCAGATCCGCTCTTTACCGATGCAGGGGGACTGGATTACACCCTTGGTGAAGGGTCGCCCTGTATCGGCAGCGGCCGCGGGGGCAGTGAGATGGGCGCCTTCGGTTTCGAGGGTGGCGGTCCGCAGCCCGGAGATACGGTCTTCCTGCGAGGCGATGCCAACGAGGATGGAGAGGTCGATGTTTCCGATGCCATCACCGAGTTGGCCTATCTCTTCAGGGGTGGTGACGGAGCGGAGTGCCTTGATGTAATGGATGCCAATGACGATGGCGAGGCGGATGTCTCCGATGCCATCTTTATCCTGCGCTATCTCTTCTCCGCCGGAGCTCCTCCACCAGCTCCCTTCCCGGAGGCAGGAGTCGATCCGACAGCAGATGGTCTCTGGTGCCCCTGATTGACCAGGTGGCGGGCCCTCAGGCCTTCGGCGCTTCGGCCTCTTCCTTCAGCATGCGTATGGCCGCGATGATCTTATCGGAGGCGGCCTCTATTTCTTCCCGGCTGGGCTTTTTTCCGCTTTCCTCGAAGGTGAGCGGATCTCCCACGTAGAGGCGACTGCGCGAAGGGCAAATGACTCCCAGTACGATGGAGTCAAAGGCGGGTGCCCCCTTGATATAAACAGGGATAAGAGGCGCTCCGGACCAGAGGGCGAACATGGCAGCCCCCATCTTGGCGGCGTCTCCCCCCTCGAGCTCTTCGGGGTTTCGAATTCCGCCCTGTGGGAAGATCCCGATGCCTTTGCCTTCCTTGAGCAATCGAAGGGTGCTACGGGTGGCCCGCAGGTCGCTTCCATCCCGGTTCACGGGGATGGCACCCATGGCATTGAAGTACCAGTGCATACCGAAGGTTTCGTGGTACTCGCGTGCCATCAGGTAGTGAATCCACCGCTCGGTGAGGAAACCCACCAGCATTGGATCCGCCCCGGAGGTGTGATTCGCTACCAGGATGAAGGGGCCTGACTCCGGGATTCCGACATCCTTGCGCATCACCTTCAGCTGGTGCCAGGTGCGGCAGTAGATTGCGTTCAGCAGCCGTGAAACCGACAGGATAAAGGTGTCCTCAGGGCCGCGTAGAAACGGGGCCAGGAGGCAGCAGAGTGCGAGCAGGGCGGCTGGCAGGCTCACGAGCACAACAGCGATGATGATCAGGATGTGGGAGTTGTCTTCGGGCATGCTCAATACATTGCCTTAAAAGGGGTTCATCGGTCAATATGGAGGAGGAGAGATCCCGGTTCCGGTGCTGTGCCTGTGTGGATCCGGTTTCATCGTTTTAGTTTGCTGGACCGAGTTGATTATGCGGATTATTTCCGGATCGCAAAGAGGGAGAAAGTTGCTGGGGCCGAGAGATTCATCGGTGCGGCCGGCACTGGACAGTACCCGTGAAGCGGTTTTTTCCATCCTGGGTGAAAGGGTTGAGGGCACAGGAGTTCTGGACCTGTTCTGCGGAGTGGGAGCCTTCGGGCTGGAGGCGCTCAGCCGCGGGGCAAGACGCGCTTATTTCGTCGACAACTCCCCCGGCTCGCTGAAGATCCTGCAGAGAAATATTGAGCTGCTGGGTTTCGAAGCCTTCGCCACAGTCGAACAGGCCGATGCTTACCGTTTTGCGCTGCCACGGTCAGGCGAACCTGTTTCCCCCGGCCTTATTTTTTCTGATCCCCCCTTCCCGGTATTCAAGGAAGAGGATGGAGCACAGCGGATTTTCAGCATGGTGGACAGGTTGCTGTCGAGCCTTCCGGCGCAGGCAGCTGCGACCATGGTTCTGCGGATGCCAACCTGGTTTCGTGGCAAGGTCCCCTTCAGAGTGGAAGATCGCCGGGATTACGGAGAATCGGCCGTTGTTTTCCTGTCCTCGACGGATTTTTCCGGGGGCTCCACATAGGGAGGCGCGACCTCGAGGTCCGAGGTGTCGAGCTTTGCGGGCGCAGGAGAGAAGAGGGAACTGCTTTTTCTGACCTGCAGGTCAAGGATGGCAACGGTTTCTTTACCTGCGATGAGATCCTTCCCCTGTACCAGGAGACTGTATTTTCCGGGAGTAAGAGTGTTGGGAAGTTCACAGGTGTCAAAAACCATGAGGATGTTATCCCGCTCCCGGGGCCGGTAGACAATCGAGCGGGGTTCAATAAATGTCCTGGTGTCGATGACTTCCGAGCGGGCATCCGTCAACTTCCAGCTCGCGCTGAACCTGCGCGTATAGGTCCGGTCTTCTTCTGTTCCCGAGGGCTTTTCCTCGAGCCCCTCAAACTCGGCCTTGAACTGGATCTTTTCTCCCCGGTCGAAGATGTTTGGACAGGGGTCGAAATCCCTCAGGCCACGAAGGTTTTTCACGAAGGTGACATTGACCAGGCGAACACCCGGAGAGTCGGCCGCCTGTTCTGCAGGTGGTTCGATCTCCCGGGGCTTAGCCGGCCCCCGGCCGAGTACCCTGGCTGTTGGAGCAGGAGGGGCAGCAGCTTCTGCATGTGCAAGGACGGCCGGAGCTGGGGGGTCCTCTCGAGGAAGCAGGGCCTGCTTTGAGGCCGGGCCTGTTTCAGCGGGAGGCTCGGCAGCAGGGGCCCCTTTCCGCGGGGAATGTTCCGGGGGCAGGTCTTCGGGAGGGGATTGCAGAGCCGGTGTTTTTGTATTCTGGATGGCCGGGTTGCTGATCCGGGCCCTGATGACCTCCTGGAAGATCGAGGCAAGGATGAGGTCCCGTTGACCAGTTTCCCCGGCGAGTTCGTACCGGGCAGCATCCAGCAGTTTACCGGCAAGCCCACCCTTTTCCGTCAGTGCCCGCCGCGCTCCGACGGGGGTTGGGGGATGGGGCAGCTCGGGGCGTGGAGCAGGGTCCCGCCCTGCGAGAATGGGAACAGCCCGCCGGGTAGTCAAAGGCTCCCGCCCTCCCGCATAGGCTTTGGGCAGCGCCCGGGAAATCCGGGAACCCGTCTTGCCGTTATTGAATGAAGTGTGTCGCCTCGGGAAGTCGCTTTCCTGCCCTCCTCCGACAAGGACCGCCGTTTCGCCCTGGTCATCGGTGGTAACGTTGAGGTGAATGGCGACAGGGGACTGGCTGGCCGGGTTGGTGACCAGGTAGCTCAGGCAGAAGCCAAGCGTGAAGGCCGAGAAGAAAAGAAGTATCCAGGTTCTCATCCGTCGATTCCCGAAAAGCCCGGTTTAATTGTCCGCTCAGGGTTTTATCGGCACAAAGCCGCCCTGAAGTTGAGGGAGAATCCCTGTCATTTGGGGGAATTCGGCTTTCCGGGGCAGTATTTTCGCAGGTTTTCGACCAGGGTGTTCATGTCGGTGTGCAGGGGAGCACTGAAGCTCATTTCCTCTCCTGTGGCCGGATGCGAAAAGACGATCTTTGCCGCATGGAGGGCGTGGCGTTCAATGACAGGCGCCTCCCCGGGAGCTCTCTGGTTTTCCATGAGATCTGAAGGGTAGATATGCTTCTCCCGGCCATAGAGCTTGTCACAGGCAACAGGCAGCCTGATGGATGCCAGGTGGACCCGGATCTGGTGGGTTCTTCCCGTGTGGGGATGGCACTCGATGAGAGAATACCCCTTGTAGATTTCCTTTACCCGCCAATCGGTTCTTGATTCACGACCTTCGCCCGCCCGGGCAACGACCATCTTCTTGCTGTGCGACCGGCTGCGGCCGATGGGGCCGTCAAGGGTGCCCTCCAGCTCCCGCAGCTCACCCCTGCAAACCGCCAGGTAGGTTTTTTTCACGGTCCTCTCTTTGAACTGCTCGGAAAGTCCCTGGTGGGCGCGATCGTTCTTGGCCACGATCAGGACTCCCGAGGTTTCCCTGTCAAGGCGATGAACGATTCCGGGTCTTTCCTCTCCTCCAATTCCGGAGAGATCGCCGATCCAGTGCAGCAGGGCATTGACCAGTGTTGGCTCATCCTGGTTGGGCGCAGGGTGAACCGTGATCCCGGCGGGCTTGTCGATGACGGCCAGGTGCTCATCCTCATGGAGAAAGTTCAACGGGATGGCCACCGGCTCCAGGGACATTTTCCGGGGAGGGGGGATCTCAATCTTCACCCTTGTTCCGGGAGCTATTTTCATTGAGGCCTTGACCGGTTTCCCTGGTGGGGGATCCAGCTCCACACAGCCGGAGCTGATCAGCTTCTGCAGAAAGCTCCGGCTGTGGCCGGACAGTTTTTCAGACAGGAACTGGTCAAGCCGCCGGTTGCCGTCCTCGTTGGTCAGTTCGTGGACTTCCAGGGCAGCTGGCCTGCCTTCTTCGGCGGCGGGATGGGCTGGATCTGCCGCTTGGGTCTCCGGCTCCGTCGGTTCCCTGGATTCCTGGTCGCAACACGCTGCCAATTTCAGTTTCCTCGGGACGGCTCCTGACCATCTTGTCCGGGCGGAGCTCCTACTTGGGGGATTCAAGCTCCAGCGATTTAAGGTCCACCGATTTAAGCTCCAGCTTATCGGGAGCTTTCTCCTCGCCTGGCGGTGCCTGCTTCGAACGGCTCTCAGGGAGCCAGGCTTTGTTCAGCTCCCCGTCAACCAGCTTCTGGACCCGGTCGCTCCACGCCTTTACGCCCTCGTCAGCCCATGGCTTGCTGCGGGCGCCCTGGGCAATGGCCCGGGCTTTTTCCAGCATCTTCTTCCGGTTTGCTTCACTCGTGGGTCCGGGCTTATCCCCTGCGGTGGGGGCCGACAGGAAACTTGTACTGGAGGGAGCAGGGATTGCCTGCTTGATAAGCAGGTCTACTATTTCCAGGTAGGTGTTTTTCTCCGCCGCCTGCCCCCCGGCATTCTCCTGGAGAGCCGCCAGTTTACCGATCCAGGTGTCCACCTGGTCGTCGCTGGGAGTCTCTTCCTTGATTTTATAGAGCGCCTGTTGAAGCTGGTCGGCCTGGGCGACCTGGTATTCATTGAAAATCCGGATGACCAGCAGGACAATCAGGACCAGCCCAAGCAGCATTGCCATCGGTTTCCAGTTGCCGCTGACGGTTTTGCTGGCAGAGGCTGTGATTCCTTCCACGGCGCCGGCAATTCCCGCTTCCTGGTCGGGATTACCACCGGGTTGGATTTTGTTTCGCGTTAATTTTTTAGACAAGGCACTGAACTCCAGCAGGCAACGACACGGTCAGGGGTAAATTTTTCAGCATTCTGAAAAAAGCATACCCCGCCAGTCTACAGTTCCTGCAACAAGGTGCAAGCCATCATCGAAGTACTGGGACTACTCGATGATCAGTTCCTGCCGGGCCTTATCCAGCTCTGCCGGCTTTAAAGTGCCCTTAACCGGCTGAATTGAAGGTTTCTCTTCAACATTATCAGACGCTGGAGCCTCGGGTGCAGCTGGAATGGCTGCAGCGGCTGGGGCCTGCGGTTTTCCCGTGAGATGGCGGTAATTCTCTTCCGGCGAAAAGTGCTGCAATCCAAGCGTCCGGATCTCGACGACCAGGAAGCAGCCATATCTCGATGTTTTTCGATCGAACTTGCGTCGCAGCTGGATGGTCGCTCCATCGGTCTCCCTGGTGAAATCCAGGACCTTGTCACCCTCGACCTTATCGACAATTTTTCTCAGCTCCCATTTCCGGGCTTTCATCTCCCGCAGGTAAAAGGCTACATAGCTCTCAGGGGGCTGTGGGCCGAAGTAATGCCCTGTCCAGGTGGGTTTGAAGTCAGTTCCGGCCAGCTCCGGGGGAGCGTAGCGGTAACCTTTCTTGTACTCCAATTCCGGGTGGACAGGAAATTCCCCCAGTTCTTCAGGGGTGTAAGGGGTGGGTGGTTTGGTTGAATTGCCGGCACAACCCAGGCAGGAAACCAGGACCACAAAAACCAGGGCGCTAACCATGCTACGGTGCGCCACCTTGATGAACCGGGACGTAACGATCTTCACTTCTGATACCCTCCAAGTTATCCCGAAAATGGGAATGTACGTTTAGCACTTTCTCCCGTCGATGTGTCACAAACAGCGCTCGACTCCTCTTTTCCCCACCGAAACTTCATGTCCACCCCGGCCCGACAGGCCAGAATTTTCATTTCCGACAGGAAAGTCTTAACGCTGAAAGCACTTATGAAGTGCGCAGAGATTTTAGTGTTTTATTTATCGGACGCAAGACAAATTGCCTCTCAAGGCTGTTTACAGGGTTTGTATTGGCAGGAGAGACTCCTGAAAACCCGCATTTTTGGCGCATAGTTTGGTATTTTTTTGCCGGGGTGGCGGATTCGCCAGGAGATGATATTTTTTATTAGACCGAAGGCCACGGTGGACGGGTAATCCAGGAGGCCTGAACTGATGTCGATCGCGCAGTTGAAATGCTCTTTTTACCAGCAGACGCAGGCTGTTTCTGAGCCTGCGTTTGCGCGGTTGGGATGCGGCTCGGGTCAGGGAGGCAACATTGGCCGGGTCCTGGTATTCCTCGGGGCTTTTCTCTGTGCCTGGGTCCTGCTGGGAAGGATCGCCTGCGGCTGAGCCTTTTGCCATCGCCCTGCCGGGAAGAGTTCACTCTTCGTCGAAGCGTGGGTCGTTCTCCTGGTTCTCTTCCTCTTTCTCTTCGGAGTCGATCGTATCGACGCGCGGTTCATCTTCGGTGTTGGTCGCTTCAGCCCAGTCTTTTTTCGGTGGGGGAGAGTCACCGGCATTCCGCAGGAAAAGCCCGATACACAGGAGCGCGGCGAGACCTGCCAGCGGCGCAAGCCAGCGGCGCCTGGATTTTACGGTCTCGAAGGGAACGATCTTTTCAGTACGGCGCACCGAGGAGAGGACTTCCTGCCATTCGTCATCACTGACGGCCGGTGGAGAATCCCCCCGGGCAACACGGTCAAGCTCCTCAAGCTCAGAAGCCATCTGCCGGCATTCTGCTGAGTCAGCCAGGCAATTCTCGACCTTCTCACGTTCTTCGGCGGAGAGCTCGCCGTCAAGATAGGGGCCGATCAGTTTACTGAATTCTTCGTGGGACATTGTTCCTTCCTGGATATTTCGTGTTCAGGCTGGCCGGGGTTTCAGTCGAGCCTGTAGCCCATGGCGACAAGAGCTTCCTGTAGTTTTTTGCGGGCATAAAAAAGCCGGGACATAACAGTTCCTACATTGCAGCCGGCAACCTCGGCGATTTCCTTGTACGAGAGGTCTTCGGAGGTGTGGAGGATGAAAACGAGCTGGTGTTTTTCAGAGAGCGTTGCAACCGCCTCGCGGATCTTTTCTTCGAGCTCTTTCTCCCTGGCATATTCAACCGGGCTCTGGGCGGGAGCGTTTCTCGCGGTGGGCTTGCCGAGGGCCTCCATGGCCGGCTCGTCCATGCCGTGCAGGGGCCGGCTTTTTCGGCTACGGGTAAAATCGATCGAACGGTTGACGGTGATCCGGTAGAGCCAGGTGAAGAACTTGGAGTCAGTCTTGAATTTATCAAGGCCCTGGTAGACACGCAGGAAAACTTCCTGTGCGACCTCGAGTGCGTCTTCCCGGTTACGGACAAAGCGATAGGCGATTCCATACACCTTTTGACGGTACTTCTCGAACAGGAATTCAAACCCGTTTTCGTCTCCGGCGAGAAAGGCATTTACCTTGAGGATGTCTTCGTTTTCGGCTGGAGCGCTCAATTTTGGATTCCGGAAATCCGCTGCAGGTTGAAACAGGACCACGACAGCATCGCCGCTAGCGCGAGGGCGGTGTTCCCTTGTTCGAGCAGGGAGAGACCTTCCCGTCACGGTAAGCCGGCATGCAGGTGTGGTCCTGATTGTAGCGGGGCAGAGCTGAGCTCTCATCATCTCTAATTTCCTGAATCCATACGAGTTGCCGCAGTTTTGACAGGTCGTGGCCTGGGATTATTCAATTTCGTCGGTAAAAACCACGTAAATTAGTCCGATAAGAGGTAACCCGGTCTTTTTTCATTGACAGGGGCCTTACAGATATCTAACCTGCCTCCAACGAAAAGCCTTCCCGAGGTGGTAAAGGGCTTTTTTGAGAGGAGCGGGTTTACAAGAGGAGCTTTAGCCCGCCCAATAGTTTCCGCGGGAGTTGCGGACAGGTTGTAACAAAAGAGAAGTGTGAGATATGTTTCCCCAGGAGGCGGTTTTCACCGCCGGAGTCTGTAAGAGTGGTCGGTGGCTCTGTTCCTTGTCTTCAGTGTTGGTGAAGTCAGGGCTGGTTCCCTTGGGGCTATGATTTTTTCCGAATGTTAGTTTGATATTAGTGAATCAACCTACCCTTCCCTACACACCCCACTCGGTAGGTTCCTCCTTTTTCCTCGTTTATTTCAGACCCAAACACCTCCTCATCGAGTAGGGACGATGAGGAGTTTTTTTTGCCCTGGTTTTCCGGGTAATAGGCCTTCGGGCGCGTTCCTTTAATGCGATTTCTGGTGTCCCGAGATGATAGGATGCCTGCCGTTTGGAGAGGATCGCATTCGCTGCAGGCGGTCCTGGCATGCTGGTTGCGGACATCGTCGGAGCAGACCCGATGCTGGTTATACGCCGTATAAAGGACGCCCTGTTTTCGCAAAGCCCGCAAGAGCTTCGTGGTGCGAGAGGTTTCATAACAAAGATCGGGCAGGTGATCTACCTGACAGTCGCCAAGTTCCGCAAGGATTTCTGCCTGGAACGTGCGGCGAGCCTGACCTTCTTTTCCATTATCTCGCTCATACCCCTGACGGTGCTTTTCTTCAGTATTGCCAGGTCCATGAACCAGGGGGAGGTCATCAAGGACTGGTTCCTGGATAAAATCCCCGGGTTGGTGGCTCCGGGGCTTACTGAAGAGATCCGTACCTGGCTTGATAATTATATTGGAACCAACGCCCTGGTTCCGGATGTGGATACCGAGCTGGTAAATATTACAGCCGTTTGCGGCCTGGTCATTATCTCGCTGGGGATCTTTATCGCTGCGGAAAGGGTTTTTAATCACATCTGGCAGGTTCATCGGCAGAGGAACTATCTTCAGCGCCTGGTGGTATTCTGGGTCATCCTGACAACAAGCCCCCTGTTGGCGATGGCCTCGCTCTCTGTTGATGCAGCCCTGGATGCTGCCAACATCGAGATCCTGAGATCGATGGAAGATTCCGCAGCCTTCGCGATGGTTTTTGGTTTTCTCGCTTTTTCGATGATGTATTTCTTCCTGCCGGCGGTCAAGGTTGGCCTTGGCAGCGCCGTGATGGGTGGACTGGTGGCAGCTCTGCTCTGGCAACTGTCAAAGTACGGCTTCTCCTACTACCTTGAGCGGATTACCAATGTCACCACTTTTTACAGCCAGATCGCCGCTGTCCCACTCTTCCTGATCTGGCTCTATGTGACCTGGATGGTGGTTCTCATCGGCGGGCAGGTCAGCTTTGTTCATCAGAATCGAACCTCCCTGGCTCGATTAAGCCGGGAAAATGCGGGGGATGGGAAGCGCTCTCTGCCGGCGCTTGGTTTTTATATTCTCTACAGGGTTGGTAGCGCCTTCAGGAATGGTGGTGAGATACCTTCGTTGAGGGAGGTTACGCAGGACCTTGGTATGGCACGGGGTGAGGGGGTGGAAAGAGCTGCGGAGATCCTGTTGGAACAGGGCATTTTGCTTGGCGATGGGGCTCGTGACAGCCGGCACACTCTCGCCTGTGATCCTGCCAGGGTGAACCTCTCGGAGGTGGCGGGGGCGTTGCGTACTGAAGAGTTTCCGGGGGAATCTTCTGCGGCGGAGGCGTCAAAAGGCGTCAAAGAGGCTGATATCGTCATCAGGCGGTTGATTGGCGAGGCGAATACCGCCTGGGAGGGTTCATTTGAAGCCCGGACATTGGCTGATATACTGCCTGTAGAAGGAACCTCGAAGGGCGACCAAGTTGTTGTTATTAAGCAAGATATGCAGTCTGACTGATTATTTTTGACATGGCGCTCATCAGGCAATTACTATCTTGGTTTCAGAATAGAATCGGGAAGGCAATCCATTGACCAAGCCAGGAACCGGGTACGCATCTAAGGGCCCATTTCCTTTCCCCTCAAGTTTCCAGTTTCGCGAAGCTGAAAAGGCAACGCTAGAGGCGTTTTTCGAAAAAGTATTTTTTGCGAAGCCTGTAACGAGCCAGCAGCTTGAAGCGATTGGGCGGATGAGGTGGAGGGCGGAGCAATCCGACCAGGATCCTGTGGGAGCCGAGGACCCTGGGGAAGGAGCGGAGGGGTCTGAGGAGCAGGCGCCTGAAGAAAGCTCCGGCGAGCAAGCCGAGACAGATGCTCGCTATGTGTTGCTTTGCCGTGGAGCCGATGGGATTGGCAAGACGCGCATTTTCCAACACCTGAGTGAGCGGGCGCGGGAAAAAGAAGTCGCGATCTACGAGACCCAGAACTACGAGGTGGAAGGTATTCCGTTGAAGCCCTTCCTCCACACGATTCGCCGCATCATGCGCGACCTCGATGATAAGACCACCACCGGCCTTGCACAGCAGCGGATTGGTTCAGCATTGATCAAGCGCTACCGCCACGCCCTTGAGAGCCTGATTCCTGAGGCTTTCAGTGATGCTTCGCCTTCGCTTGAAAGCAGTGTGCTGAATTCGAAAAACTGGGAAGATGAGAAGGTTCGGATCTTCGATGGCATAACCCAATTCCTCCTGGAGGTCTCGGTTCATAAGCCTTTGCTGATCCTGGTGCATGACCTGCACTGGGCCGACAGGACTACGGTTGAGTTGCTGCGCTATATCGGCCGGAACCTCCAGCTGAGGAACGAGGCAATTTTGGCTGAGGCTTCCGGCGCCTCGGGGGCGGAAGGTGAGGGGGTACAGGATGACCTGCGTTCCCTGGCAACCCGGGCCGGCACCGGTGGGAATAAGAAAGGTGAGCTGGACAGGACACATGGGGAAACAGATGGAGGAATTGTGGCCCAGCCATCGCGCCTGATGCTCCTGGCTAATTACCGCTCCTTCGACGACTCATCCGATGGAATAGCGGGAGCTCTTGAGAGCCTCGGAGATGAGAACTTCAGTTTTCATGGTGAGCTTCGGCCGCTGCATCGCAAGGAAGCGAAACACTTCCTGGAGAAATCCGTCGAGGGAGTGCAGGTTGAGGGTCGCCAGCTGGAGGTCACTGCCGATGCAGTCGATGCCGTGTTTGAGCTTTCGGAGGGCTTCCCCAGCTTCCAGAAAGAATTGTTCCGTGGCGTTTTTCTTGGCGAGTCGGAGTTGTCGAACTGGAGTGGTGATACCTTCAGGGATTATGTAAACAACGCGGCAACCGCTGAGCAGCTGGGGCTGCCCGGCAATGCCCCTGTTCGCCACAGGATCCTCGTGAGGCGCCTGCAGGAGTATTTTGCCGGCCAGGGGCCGGAGGGTCCCGGGGTAGAGGCTCGTGTACTCCAGGTTCTCGCCCTTGCACGCCGGCCGGTACGCAGCGACCTGATCAGCTACGTTCTTGCCAGTGAAGAGGGTGGAACTTCCAGTGCAGAGGGGGCCTTTGCTGATGCGGCAGGCAAGCTCGGGTGTTTTGCCGGTTCAGAGGGGAACGAAAAGGTTGCGGAAATCCTGGAAGGCCTCGAGCGGTATGGGATCATCTCGCTGGCGGGTTCGGAAAAATATTACTTCCGGCTCTGGGACTATACCCAGGTGGTGGAGTCCACTATAGAGCCGGATGTGAAGAAGGTGATTCATCAGAGAATCGGGGATGAGTATAGAAGGCGCCTGGGCAGCGTGAATGGCGAAGCGGTCTCCACCGGGGAGGAGGCCTACGAGGTTTACTACCATCTCAGCCGTGGGTTCGAGCCTTTCTCTTCCCTGGAATTCGGAATCGCCGCGGGGAATCGTTTTCAGAGGACGTTCGCGCTTCAGAAGGCCGGGGAAATCTACGAAGAATTAATCAACCTGCTCGAGGGGGATGACCTGCTGGCTTCACGCCTGAAGGTGCTCGAGCGTCTGGCAAGGGTGCAGGTTGTCCTGCGGGATCAAGACGGTGCGCTCGAGTCCCTCAAGCGGATTACCCAGGAGGAGGCGGGGACCCTCAAACCTTCCGTCAGGACGGATCTCCAGTTGCTGGAGGCACAGTTTCTGGGCGCCATCGATTCCGGCCGGGCGCTCAAGATCCTGGCAAGGGCTCAGAAGGCCATCTCCGATGAAAAGAGTATTGAGTCGATCAGGATCCATCTCGAGGTCACAAGGTGCCGGCTGCATAAGCAGGACTGGAAGAGGACGATCAATTACGGACTCAAGGGAGCTGAGCTTGCCCAGAAGGTTCCGGATTGTGTCGAACTGGCGATGTTCTATCAGCTGGTAGCCCAGGCCTTCTACCGCAAGGGCGACTATTCCCATGCGCTCGATAATTTCCAGCGGGGACTGACTGTAGCCGAGAAGCTCCAGGACCATTCGCTGACGGTAGGCATTCTCGATGATCTCGGAAGGGCCTATCTCGAGAGAGGTAATCATTTTCGTGCCGCCAGGTATCTCTACAAGGCTCTTGAGATGCGCCAGCGTCACCAGGATGTTTCCGGCCTCTGCCGCTCATATGATCAGCTGGGCCTGGTTTACCGCCGTGATGGCGACTATCACAAGACGATCGAGAATCTGAGCCGCAGCCTGAGCCTTAAGCTTAGGATTGGAGATTTCGAGGGGCTCAATCCCACCCTGGGAACTCTTGGTGATTTGTGTTTCCGGCTGGGAAACTACCAGGTGGCTATCGATTATTTCCAGAAAGAGGTTGAGAACAGCCGCAAGGTAAAAGAGATCAATGCCGATGAAACCGAGGGGCTCGCCGATGCCTTTGTCCGCCTGGGGCGGGTTTATTTTGAGATCGGCGATCTCAAGCAGGCCGAGAGATTCTGCAAGCAGGTCCTGATCCTCGCCACAGAATTCAAGCTGAAGTCCTTCGAGGCCGATGGCCTGCTCCTTGATGGCAATATCAAGGCCTATCAGCTTGACTGGAATGTTGCTGAAAAAAGTCTCAAACTGGCTGGTGATTCCTACGGGAGACTGGGCCACAGGATCCGCCAGGCTTGTGCGCTGCTGGATCTTGCAGAGATCAAGTTTCATCGTGAGGCCTATGACGAGGCACTCAAGCTTGCCTCCAGGGCACAGGTAATTGCCGAAGATGTCAGGGCTCTTGACCTCCAGGTGCGAATCCTGACTGTAAAGGGAAACGTGCACAGGTTCCTCAAGGGAGGAAACCCGCAGAAGGCTCGAGAACAGTTTGGCAAGGCCCTCGAAATGACCCAGAGGCTCAGTGATATCAAGGTCCTTTTCGATCTGTACTATGCCCTCGCCAAGGTGCATCACACCGACCGGGAATTTTCAGAGGCGGCGACTTTTTACGGCAAGGCGGATGCCATTCTCAAGCGTGTCGGCGAACAGCTTGAGGGGGACCTGCAGTCCCGCTTTTTCGATGACCCGCGCCGCAAGACCTTCGCTGAGGATTTCTCCCGTTTCAGCAAGGAATCAGAGGCCAGGAGACCGGCTTCTGAAAGCCGGGAAAGATCCTCCTCGCACGGCGACCTGCATGAACGTCCGGTCGGATCGGATGACTACAAGAGCCTGCTCGACAGCGTTCTGCGGATCAACAGCACGATGAACCACCTTGATTTCCACCAGGGGTGCCTGGGCGAGGCAATAGAGATGACCGGAGCTGAGCGTGGGATCATCATGGTGGTCAGGGACCGCGAGTACCTGCCCACAGCGGTGGAGGGGCTCGGTGAAGATTTCTCCCAGCATACGGAGGCATCGTCGATCAGCCAGTTGGCTGAGGATGCGATTCGCCGGGGCAGAGGGTCCTCCACAAGTGGAGGGGAGTCCGGTTCCCGAAGCCAGTCGAGTCCCCTGAAGGTCCTGCAGGACAGATCAATTCTCGTGGTGCCTCTTCGGACGGGGGACCGGATCCTGGGGAGCATCTACCTGGACAGGTTGAATTCTCTCGGGCCTTTCACTCCCAGGCACAAGATGCTGATCGAGGCGTATGCCCTTCAGGCTGCTGTTGTCCTGCAGAATCGGCGCAACCTTGACGTGGCGATTCGTGAACCAGTGACGGGTTTCTATACCCCCAGCTATTTCCTCGACCGGCTTCGAGAGGAATACAGGTTCTTCAACCTGCACGACAAATCATTCTGCCTGGCGGGCTTCTACCTTCCGGTCCTGGAAGATTCCCTGGGGGAGTCCCAGGGAGGACTGGGTGAGAAGCTTGCCCGCGAAATTGCCTCCATCGCCGGCGAGGCCCAGGTGTGCTGGGGCAACCCGGTACTCTACCTGCTCTTCAGGGAGACCGACCTCAGCCTGGCTGAAGAATATACATCCCGGGTTCAGGAGCGACTGCAGCTGTTACTGGCCGAGGAGGTTCCCTACGAGGTGCTACCGATAGAGCGCCGTTACCAGCTCGGCTCGGATATCTATTTTGACCTGCGGCGAAAACTCCTCCCCGAGGAAGGTGACCACAAGACGTTGACGGACCTGAGGCAGATCCTTGCCAAGGATGTGAAGCTCAAGGAAGCCAAGAAAATACTTGAGCGCCATATCATTGAGAACACCCTTCGGAAAACAAACGGTAATATCACCCATGCCGCCCGGGAGCTGGGTATTCACCGGCCGCAGCTGTCCAATTACCTGAAGAAATACGGACTCAGCAAGGAGCGTTTCGAGAGCTCGGCTGAGAGTCCGCAAATTACCCCCATGGAAAACTGAGATTGCCGGCGTCATTCCGCCGCATTCTCACTCTTTATTCCACCGGGAAGAGTGTCCGGAGTTCTTCCGTCGTCGGCTGGCTTCCAAACTCGCAGAGCTCGAAGGCTTCGGCAAAAACAACACTGCCGCCCCGCTCCTCACCATAGGTAGCGCATAGCTGTTTTCGGAATGCTCTGCCCGGGCGTTCGAGGAATTCGCTCCAGGTGTTCTTCAGCCATTCGAGCCTCTGCCCGGGCTCAGCCGGCACATTGTTTTCTCCCGGTCTCATATTGTGGGCCAGCCACTCGTAGAATTGTGATTCGTGGCAGTGGAGGGCATTCCACTTCACCTCTGCCACGCCATCGACATCGACAACCACATCCGCCCGAAAGGGCGCCGGCCTGGTGAATTCATCAAAGAGGTAGGCGATTACAGGGTTGGTGGCGAGGTGGGGAGAATCGGGACACACCAGCGGAACGGTTACCATGTACGCGGCGTCCTGTACCAGGGTTGCGGTATAGCGATGGTCAGGATGGTAGTCATTGGGCCGATGGGTGAGGATCAGATCCGGAGCGATCTCCCGGATCCGGCGGATGAGGTCCTCGCGGTTCTCCAGGCTGGCCAGGAGGCAGCCGTCATCGTTATCGAGGATTTCGTAGCTGACTCCGAGAACTTCAGCCGCCTTTGCCGCCTCCCGGCGTCTGCGATTCTCCAGCTCTGCGGGGTCCGCCTGGTGGTGCCCTGCGTTGCCGTTCGTCATTGAGATGAAGGTGATCTCATCTCCACGTTTCCTCCAGAGAGCTGCGCATCCTCCTGCAAAGATATCGCAATCGTCAGGATGGGCACCGATAACAAGGATCTTTTTCATGATGAACTGGATGCCGGGGGCTTCGTCTTCAAGAATATGGCAGCCATGATACCCGTTGATGACTTTGAACCAGCACCTCTTTACCAGCCGAGTGCCTATCCCGGAGCGAGCCCGGGGGAATCTTTTCTTTTCCTGGGCGACAATGTAGAGATCCTCAGTGGTGAGGAGGATTCAAGGGAGCTCGATGAACGGCTTGCCCGGCTGGGCTCTGTGGGACTTACAGATCGCC
The DNA here is from genome assembly GCA_046582735.1 of Planctomycetota bacterium. Lineage (GTDB taxonomy): Bacteria > Planctomycetota > UBA8108 > UBA8108 > UBA8108 > UBA8108. Next base: position 754 of record JAYGDV010000528.1, on the reverse strand, counting down.
ACGCTGTTCTCTGCAGTGGATCCAACGCCTGTCCTGCCCAGGTTCGCACAAAGCTGTCGCGGCTGGATGAAGACCAGGTCGTTCCTTTTCTCCTCGTGGAGGTAGAGGGGGCTGCACCTGTCTTTGCCGCGCACGCATCGAGCTACGGTGTAATTCCGGCTACCCTCGACGATCTGGGAGAAATATCGCGGTGCCACCTGGCCTTCTTTACCGACCGCCAGCTTAACCGGATCAATGCCAGCGAGGGACGAAGGTACGAGCTCTGTCGCCTTGGAGGCCTGCGGCTTGAATGGAACGGCTCACAGCTGAGGGATCAACCACTGGCCTACCTCGCTACAGGCGGGGTGCTTTGCCTCGGTGGCGAACCTGTCCGGCTGGCAGACTGCGACCAGTTCTCCCTGTTTGAGCGAATCGCCCGGGAGCTCGGTCCGGCAACCGGGCTGCCCGATGCAGAGCTGTTTTTCTCGAAGCCGGGAAGCTATTCCAGGGCTCTTCACAGGGAACTCCGGGCTGCGGGACTCTGGCGGCCTCATCGCCTCATTGCCGGGGAGCCGAACCTGTAGCCGGCAAAAAACAACCGGGAGTTTCAGCAGGCGCTGAGTTTCTCGACCGTTTCAAGCAGCCACCGGTATTCACGGGTGATGCCGTTGATGAGTTTCTGTTTTCTCTTTTTCCCGCCGGCGAGGATGGGCCAGGTATAGGTCTCGAAGACGAGGTGGGAGCAGGAGCGCTGCTTGATCACCTCGATGAGGGC
>JAYGDV010000443.1:0-1830 GCA_046582735.1 Planctomycetota bacterium | reverse complement strand
GACCGGCAGCTTGCGGCCGGGGTGGATGCTGCCGTTGGAGTTGGTGTCGTAGGTGACGATGAGACCGGTGCCGGGGGTCCTCTTCCAGGTGTTGAGCTGGATCTCGCGCACGACGTTGGTGTGGTGGTTCATGTCGTAGGTCATGCTGCGGCGGGTGCTCCAGCCGGCGATCTGGATGATGCCGAAGGGCAGCTGCGGGTCGCCGAAGGCCTTGCGCCAGTCGGAGATCACCGCCGGGAAGGTCTTGTGGAAGGGCTTCCAGCTGACGCTGAAGGAGTTGTTCTCTCCCTGGTAGAAGAGGACGCCCCTGATGGAGAGCTTCGCCAGGGGAAGGATCATGCCGTTGAACATGCCGCCGGGCTGGCGCTTGGTGGCGGGGTCGGTGTAGGCGTTCGAGTTCGGTCGGCGCGGCTCGCGCTCACCCTTCGCCTTTGCCGCGGCGCGCTTCTTCTCCCAGGCCGCGGTGTCGGCGGCCAGCCGCTTGCGGGCCCCTTCTTCGCCCCCGCCTTCGCTCCAGGTTTTCATTTTTGATTCGAAGTCATCGAAATACGGCTTCATCTCGGGGAAGGGCCGCAGCGTCCCTGTGGAGACCCAGTGTTGTGCCATCGTTCCTCCCCAGGATGTGTCGATGATCCCTACCGGAACCCGCAGCCTGCGGTGCAGGCGGCGGGCGAAGTAATAGCCAACGGCGGTGCAGTTTTCGACGTCCTTGCTATCGCATCGCCGCCAGGAGCCCTGCGGGTTCTTGCGGTCCTCCAGCGGAAAATCCTGCTGGGGTTCCGGCCGCGCGATGTGGGGCAGACGGGCGTAGCGGATGGAGGGGTAGTCGGCGCTCGAGATCTCGATGTCGGCATCGCGGCAGGCGCGCATCGACCACTCCATATTGCTCTGCCCGCCGCAGATCCAGACCTCACCGATGAGCACATCGGCGACTTCGAGTCGTTCGGCGCCAGACTCGACGGTGAGCTTCGTTCCGCTGGCATTGGCCTTCATGGCGGGGAGCGTGGCCGCCCAATTTCCGTCAGCGCCGGCCTTCGTGGTCTCTTCCTGTCCCGCGATGGCCACCTTGACCTCCGCTCCCGCCTCCGCCCAGCCCCAGACGCTCACGGGTTTGCCGCGCTGGAGCACCATGCCGTCACCGAATATGTTCGGCAGGCGCAGTCCGGCGAGCAGGGGTTGGCTGGAGACGGCGAGGGCGAGGGGCAGCAGGAGGATGGATAGTTTTTTCATGATCGCATGAGCGTATCATCTGTGCCCCGGCCGCCCAATCCTCTTTCGGGCCGGGCAGGAAAGCCCCCGGGCTCTATGCCACAGATGAAGAGCTGGGTTGTGAGCGCCCAGCCTGTCGTTGAAGGCCGGGTTGCCGGGGATTTGACCGCAGGGTTGGTTTCGGGTAGAACAGGGCATGCCCTCTTTTCGTTCATTTCCTGTTCTGCTCAATTCCCGAATGCGCATCTCCCTCATCCTGGTGCTCCTGCCGGTCCTTTTACTGTTATTGGCAGGAGATGTTTTTTCCGCCGGGCAGGATCCCTTGCAGTCGCCATCTGACGAGCAGAATCCCTTTCTGAAGGAATTGAAGGCCTGGTTTGTTTTCCTGGGCCCGTTTTTACCTGGGGCTTTCCTCTTCCTGGTGGCGGCGGGGCTCGATATTTACAGTTCCTCCAGGCGCAGATATACAGTCCGGCGCCATGTGAAGATCTCTACGGTACTCAAGATCGTCGGGGGGGCGTCGCTCTCGTTATTGACCCTGGTCTTGTCCCTGGCCGTTGATGCACCCAATAAAGACGACATCATCTCCAACGACAGCCCGGCAATTAATCCCCTTGTATT
>JAYGDV010000300.1:0-6240 GCA_046582735.1 Planctomycetota bacterium | reverse complement strand
TCTGGATAAAATTCTCATACGGCAGGAGACTGAGATCAGATCTTCCGAGCGCCCCGATGATCCCGGAGGAGACCGTCTGCAGCAGGCCAGAGGGATGGCCGATGGCCAGGATGCGCTGGCCTGCCTCGAGCCCATTGGAATCCCCAAGCCTGGCAACCGGCAGGCTGCCCAACTCAATCTTAACCAGGGCAATGTCGGAGGACGGATCACTGCGCACCATCCTGCCCGGCACACTGCGGCCATCGGCCAGGGAGACCTCCAGGGCGAGGGCCCCTTCCACCAGGTGGTGATTGGTCAGGATAAATCCGTTCGGATCGATCAGGAAGCCCGAGCCGAAATCCTGCTGCAGGGCTTTCTCAGATCTCGTTGAGCTCTCCTCGTTATCCTTTCGAGCCTTCTTGGCAACGATCGCTACCACCGTCGGCTTGACCTTCTTTGCCACCCCGCAATTGAGCTTGTCCAGCTGCAGCGCAAGGGAAAGAGATCGCCTGCCAGCAGCCGGAGAGGGCATGTTCCGTGATACCGCCGAGGCCTGCCCCCTTCCCTGCAGGTTGAAGAGGGGCGGGTCGTACAGCAGGATCCCTGCAACGATACAGAGAACCGAGAGCGATAAAATCAGCCTGTTGAAGCTCTGCATAGAATAACGGGCCCTGGAAGAAAACGAACTCATGCGCTTTCGTCTTCATCGGCCTTATTCAGTGCATCCCTTAAGCTTTTTTCGATTTTCCTTGCCTGCCGGGAACAGAAGATCCCCCGGAAAAAGGCGCTATCCGGCCCCGGCAGCCAGCCTTCAGGCAAACCAGCAGAGATCCCCTTCAGTGGCCCCTACTGGAGAAGGCGGTCAGCCACCCGCTGCAGGGTGTGGAGGTCCCGGGAAGTTGGGTCAACGTGATACCAGGCAGCCTTGCCCTCGGAGTCAAAGATGAGGAAAGAGGCGGAACCTACCGTGGCGTGCAGGCCTCTGAAGACCTGGTGCTTGTCGCTTACGTCAAACCCGGATGACAACTCAAGCTCGTTGTCCTGCAGCTCTTGTCTCAGGTTGTCCAGCCTCTGTTGCCTGGCCTCGGCCGTCAGCCCCCTTGGCATGAAGGAAAGGGTGGCCGCAACAAATTTGTCGGGATTCTGTTTCTGCAGGGAATCGAGCAATTTGAGGAACGGCAAAGCGCGGAGATTCTTTGCCTGCCTGAAGATGATGGCCAGCACCTTGCCCTCTTCCCTCGTCTTTGCAAAGCTGAGTGGCCTTCCGGTCAACCACTCGACCCCGGCGTCGAACTCTACCGCCGGAACCTTGCCGTGAAATTCCTGGATATACTTCGAATAATCCCGCGCCCGGAAATCGCGGTAGATCCGCACAACACTTGGCAGCTCCTTGCCGACCTGCCCAAGCTGCTGCTCCAGCTGGTCAGTTTTATTGATATAACCCTGGAAACCCGCACGGGCCGAATCAAGATCACCAAGAGCATAGGTTGCAAAGCCAATCCAGAAGTCGCTGATCATGGACCACTGGCTGTACTGCGCCCAGATTGACTTGGGAAGGTCACTGTCTTTAAGGCGTTCAGTGTATTCCTTCTGGATTCGCACCATCAGCTCCTCCAGCAGCTCCATCTCGCCCAGGGCATAAAGGGCCTCAAACAGGCAGATGTTGTAGATTGCGTACTGGGGGCGGTCGCTCCGGGTTTTCAGCACCTCCAGGATATATTCCTTGGCCTCTTCGAACTTGTTATCACGCAGATAGCTCATGCAGATGTTGTAGTAGTAGTCCTGGTTCCCCTTGAGGACATCCTCACAGCCGGCAGTAATGTACTGCCCGGCCAGCGTTCGATGAGACTTGTTGTCGCGCAGGTGATTGAAGCTCAGGTCGGCCAGCACACTCAGACCTTCGCAATGTTCCCGGGTGCCGGGCTTTGATGCGGCCAGGCCTGCCTGGCCCAGCTCCTCGATGCGGTCAAGATACGCGGTCATCAGGGCCTTGACCTGGGCTGCAATCTGGGCGCGCTGGGTGCGATTCAATTTCTTGAGACCCGTCTGCTTGGTCAGGTTGGTTTTGTACAGGGCCTCCTGGCGCTTGTACCGGCTCGAAAGATGGCGTGCCAGCAGGATCTTCACCCCCGGCGAATAGGCATTTTCACCGCAATCTGCGAGAAACTTTTCCCCTAATTGGATCGAACGCTGCAGGTCGGCATTGATCTCATCGGGCTTGCGCTTGAGATCAGAAAAAACATAGGGAATGCCTGCGCGAAGTTTTTGAAGCTGGTCATAGGCGCCCTGGCAATCAGCAGAGAGATCCGGAACCGTTGCCACCGCGGGCTCTGATGACCCGGGAGCAACCTGGGGGCCGGACGAAGGCGTTTTCTCGGGGTTCCCGGGGGCTACAGCGGCGCCGGCACCGCCTCCTTCGTCTTCGGTCTTCTCCGGAACCCTTGCAGATTGCTGACACGAAGGGAGCAATCCAATAGCGGCAAGGAACAGGGCTGTCGTCAGGATCTTTTTCATTACTGGCACCAGTTAGCTGTCTCTTCAAAATGAACACGGAGGGTTATCTTAAGGTTAGGGTAAGGGTGTCGCAAGGTAATGAATCATTTCCGGGTGGGCGGCACCCTCGATTCGCCTCAATAACCCTGAAGACAGGCGGGAAAAAATCTCTTTATCGGAAGGTGCCGCTGGGTGAGCACCCGGGTACCGCTCTCAGGGCGGCACAATCGGTGGTAGTGCAGGAAGCCGGGGCGCCCCAACGCCCGCTTCAATCGAAACCGGCGGCCCAGGTCGTACCCTGTCGCAGCAGAACCTGGAAAGCCGGCACCTCCCGGGCCTTCAGATCATGACCCAGCACGTTTACATAGACCCTTCCTTTTCCGTAAGCCCGGGACCAGGCAACGGGCTCTCGTTTACCGCTGTATTCTGAGTAGGCATCGAGCAGAACATGAATGGGGAGTTGTCCCTGGAGCTTCGCAAAGAGCTCGTCATCTGCGGTAAAATTCTCCAGGCCGCGCGTGGAGGGATGGTCTGAATCAACCACCCTTACCTCGAATTTTCCCCGTGGGCCGTGCCCGGAAACCTTCTTCCCCGAGAGGCGTCCCACCCAGACCCGCCCGAGAATCCCCCGGTATTCTTCCCATCCGGGAAAAGCAAAGACTGCAAAGTGAAGGACGACCAGGCCGCCGCCGCTCTTGACATACTCCGCCAGGGCTTTGCGCGCAACCAGCCCGGGGTCCCGGGGCGGCGGGTTGCGGAAGTTGAGCACGATCACATCGTATTTCGACAGTGTCCCTGCAGCGAGGATCGAAGGGTCTTCACAAACGAAAACCTCCAGGCGCTTATCTCCCGCCAGCACCTGCCTGGTCTGGAGGGTGGTCTTGCGCCAGTTGTGGGCCGGCTCATCGTCCCCGGTTACAACCAGGACTCGCTTCTTTGCTGCGGCAGCAGCCTGGGAGGGGCGGGCGGCAGGCGGCGGCGCTGCGCCCAGGGGCGGGAGGTTTCCGCTCTTGAGAATGATCTCTTCCTCATCCGCGTTCTCACGCAGGAACCGCCCGCTGTCGGAATCGGCGCGAAGATAGTGTTCAAAGAACGCAAGCGAATAAGCATTGACGATTGTCTTGGCCCGGCGGCTGGGAAGAAACTCTCCGCCACCCACTCCATCTCCGAAGCCGGGAGCAATGTAGTCCATGTCGGTAAAGCTGAAGTGGCCGCCTCTTTTCAGCGACACAAGATGTTTTGGCCCTCCACAGGACTTGTAATAGAGCCTCGAGACCGTGTTTCCCGCTAACCCCATCGTGCGGTCCTTGTCGCCGAGCATGAGCAGCATCGGCACCGAGATCTTTCTCCCATAGGCAACCGTCATGGGCAGGATCGCCTTGACGCGGCGATCCGTCTCGGCCACCTTGCAGACCGTAAACCCACCGAAAGAATGACCCAGGATCCCGATACGGTCAGGGTCAAGGCGGCCCGAGATCCAGCTGCCTTCCCGGCCGCCTCGCCGCAGCAACTCGGTGATCAGAAAAGACACATCGAGCGGCCGGGCACGCGCCGAGCGGCCCCTGCCCGAGCGATCGTAAGGAAGCGCGCGGGAGGGAAGGGGTGTCAATCCCGCGTTGCCGGTGTGGTCTGGAGAGACGACGATATAGCCATGGCTGGCGAGATGCTCAACCTGGGAGATGTTCTGGTGGCGAATCCCTCCGTTTCCGTGAGAAAAGACCAGCAGGGGGAAGCGCCCCGCCCTCAACGTGGCATCTCGAACCCCGCAACAGCGAAAACGCTCCTCGATCTCCTGCATCCTGCCTCCGAAATGGCGGACGAATTCGCCGGCCGCTTCCTGGTGTTTGCCGAAGAAGCCACTGAACGTCGCCTTCCTGCCCGTACGCGCCTCATCGGTAGCCGGGTACCAGATCTCGGTAACCAGGGTGCGGGGGCCACCGGAATATTCATCCTTGCGGCTCTCATCGACAAGAACCAGCGTGCGTACGCCTACGGGGTAGCTCCCCAGCGCTGAGTAATCCCGGGCGCGGGCGCCCGAAGGCAGGGCAGAAAAAACCGCCAGGGCAAACAGGCTCGTTACCTTCAGATTCATCTTTCCAATCCCCCCCTCAAAGAGCCGGGCCCGCTCCCCCGGTGGGCTCATTTTCCCTCGAGCGCAACCTTGATCTCCAAGCTCTTGCCGTCACGAACAATCCCGATCGTGACCGTATCCCCGGGCCGGTGCCTGTTCATCAGGTTCTTGAGATCCGTTGTGGTTTTTACCTTTTCCCCATTAAAACTGGTGATGATGTCGCCTGCCCTGATACCGGCACGCTGGGCAGGTGTCGAGCGCTCCACCGATCCCACGCCAACACCCTCAACCTCGCCCTCGACAAACTTCGGCTTGATCCCTAGGCGGGCCTTGCCCCCCGCCACCAGTACCGTCTTGAGCCCGACTCTCTTTTCTCCACGCAGGACCTCCGCCGCGATATCATCGCCGGCGGGATAAGTTCCCAGGATACCCATGTACCGCGAACGCGTCCTCACCGGAAGGCCTCCGAGGCTTTCCAGCAGGTCGCCAATCTTGAAGCCTGCGGCAGCGGCAGGTGATCCCGGCCGCACATTGACCACCGGCAGGCCGGGCTTGTCATCCGCCCGGTCACCGACTGTAAGCCCCTCGATCTTTCCATGCAGAACGACCCCCCCCTCGGCCGACTTGAGATGGTCCATGAACCGGACAATCTGGTTGGAGGGAACCGCGTAGCCGACGCCGGTGTTGATCCCCAGGGCAAAGCGTGTCTCGATCTTTCCGTTGATGCCCACCGCCTTCCCATCGAGGGTAATCAACGGGCCTCCCGAGTTTCCCCGGTTGACCGCCAGGTCAACCTGGATGGCATCATTGTAGGTCTCGCTATAGCGATGAACTGCACTGACGATCCCCATCGACAGGGCTGGCTCGAAATTCCCCGGTGCACCGGGGATGAAGACGCTCTCGGAGCCGGTCAGGAACGGATCGCCAAGGGCAAGAACACGCTGGCCCGGCCTCAGCTCCTGGCTGTCTCCCAATTCCATAAATGAAAACCTGTCTTCACTATCAAGCTTCAGAAGGGCGACATCTCCACCGGGGTCCCGGCCGACAATCTCAGCCTTGTAAAATCTTCCTCCCGGCGTGTAAGCGCGAATGGAACGCGCCCCGGCAATCACATGGTCATTGGTCAACACGAGGCCATCGGGACTGATACAGAAGCCTGAGCCGCTGCTATAGCCCCCTCCCTGGTTCCCCTTGATGAAAACAAAGGCCGGCCTGCAGGCCGCGACCACCGCGGTGACCCGGGCCTCCAGGCTGCGCAGGGCAGCAAGCTGCGAAGCTGCGCCCTCTGCCGGAAACGCCCGGCCGCTCACTGCCACCAGGCATACCACGCAACCAAATGCCACAACGGCCGGAATCCTCGAATTGGAAGACCTTGTCGTTTTCATCTTATCTCCCCCCGGGGAACTTCCCGAGAACGCCCTTGAGCGAAATCTCTTTGCCATCGCGCCGCACGACAAACTCCACCTCGTCGCCAACCTTGCAGGAAAAAATGAGGAAACGGAGGCGGTCGAAGTTCGGGACGTCCTGCCCGTTGAACCTGGTGATCACATCCTTCTTCTTCACCCCGGCCGACGCCGCAGAGCTGTCGGCCACAACCTCGATAACCGGCGCTCCTTCATTGCTTCCCCCTCCAGCCTCCGACTGGATGCCCAGGAAGGGCCGCGGGGGCACCTTGATATCCTTGCCTTCTATCATCT
>JAYGDV010000289.1:0-2678 GCA_046582735.1 Planctomycetota bacterium | reverse complement strand
TTCGCCCGGCGCCTTCGCGGTGTTCTTCGTGGGGGGGATCCCCGGGATGACGCCTCCTGAGTCATGGTCGCTCAGCTTCGCGCCTTTCTTCTTGCCGAAGGAGTCGTAGATCTGGACCTCGATCCCCTTCGCTACGGGGCTCTTCTTGTCGCCGACGTGAAAGTAGAAGCCGCTGTTGCCGCGCTTCTGGACCTTGTAATCAAACTCGATTTCGAAATCCTGGTACTCTTCCTTGAGCCAGAGGTAGGCATCGTAGCGCTGCCAGCCTCTCTCACCCGGGCGGGGGGTCAGGGTGACAACGCCATCCTTAGCGAGGATCCAGTTGCCCTTGGTGTGGCAGTGCTTGGCGAGGTCGCCTGATTTCAGTACATCGGTCCAGCCGGCTTTCTCCTCGGCGTGGAGAGCCGGGGAAACGATGAGCCAGGTAGCGAGGAGGCAGGCCATCGAGGCGAGCCGGGATGCATGGAGAGTGCGGGTGTTGCGGTGGATGTTGATCATGGTCGGATGGTTCCTCCGTAATTGGATTCCGGTTGAGGCGTGAAGCTCATTTCAATAACCAGCCCGTGATCTTATCATAGTCGTTACCGGGGATGCCCGGAATCAACTGATGGATCCAAACCAGGGAAGGTGACCATGAATACAAAACGGCTGACACGATCGGTATGGGGATTTTCAAGCAGCATCCTGGTGACAGCGCTCCTGTTCTGTTTTCTGCCGGCGGGCGGGTTGAGCGCACAGGATAAGCCCGAAAAGAAAGCCAGGAAGGCGCAGCAGCAGAAGAGGCAGAAGAAAGCACCTGTGCTTTCAGTACCTGCGGCTATGAAGCCTGTGACGGATGTGGCGGGGTTGCCGAGGGTGCTCTTGATCGGCGACTCGATCTCGATCGGCTATACCGTGGGTGTGCGGGAGTTGCTTTCAGGCAAGGCCAATGTACATCGGCCCCTGACCAATTGCGGCCCCACGACCAAGGGTGTCAAGGAGCTCGAGAAGTGGCTTGGGGATAAGCCCTGGGACGTGATCCATTTTAACTTTGGCCTGCATGATCTCAAGTATCTCGGCCCCAAGGGGCAGAACCTCGCCGACCCGAAAGCTGAGGGAAGCCACCAGCAGGTTCCGATTGCCGACTACGAGAAGCACCTCAGGACCATGGTGGCGCGCCTGGAGAAGACCGGAGCCCGGCTTATCTGGAGGTCGACCACGCCGGTTCCCCCTGGCGCCAGGGGAAGGGTCGTAGGTGATTCTGTGAAATACAATGCGGTCGCCGCGAAGATCATGAAGGAACGCAAGATCACCATTGACGATATGTACTCCTTCACCATGCTGCGCCTGAAGGAGATCATGCGCCCGGCCAATGTTCATTTCACCCCGGCCGGGTCAAAAGCCCTGGCGAAGCAGGCTGTTGCGGCGATCACTGCCGCTTTGAAGAAACGCTCTGAGCCTTCCGGCAAGTAGCAGGCAGGAGCTTCTGCCCTACTGCTTCTGGAACTGGGGCAGAGAAAGCAGGTAGGCGGCCGTGGCCGAGATTCGCCGGTTTCTTTCCCGCTGGCTGTTGAAGGCGCCCTCGGAGAGTTCATGGTGGTTCTCGAGGATGTCGCCATTGAAGAACAGCAGGGAGAAGAACTTGGCGGTTCGCTCCGGGGTGAAGAGTTGCCACCTGAGGCGGATACCATTCGGATCCCAGATCCCCGCGGAGTTTCCTTCGATCGGGTTGGCGAGGTCGTTGATGAATTTCAGGCGATTCAAGAGGCCGACGGTGTGCAGCCAATCGAAGGCCATCTCCGATTCGCCGGTTGGATCGGGGAAATCGATCATCGCCATGCCGGAGTTTTGAATGGTCTCAGTGGCATCGAGAAGCTGTGAGAGGGTCAGCCTGGCGTCGAGAGCGCGCACCGCGCTCGCCACGAGCTCGATGGGCGTCTTGACCTTGGCCCTGTAGAACCTCAGGCTGAGGAATTCATCGGAGAAGAGGATCACTCGCAGGACTTCCTTGATATCGCCTTCCGATTCCCGCCAGGCATCGATCGCGGCGAGGAGGAGGTCGGGTTCACGGAATTCCAGCCTGCTGACCGTGCCGTTGCCGGCGGCATCGAGAGCCTGGAAGATCTGCGGGGGCCTGCCGTTGGGCAGGTCCGGGGTGGGCTCGGCCCATTCGCTCTCGGAGAGCCGTCCATCGGAATTACGGTCGACTCTGTTAAAGAGGGTTGCGAGGTCATCGGGCATGCCGCCAGTCTTGGGCAGGTCGGAGATGTCGTCGGTCACCAGCAGCTGGATAAGCTTGGTGCAGATGTACTTGGCGCAGTCGCGCAGGCTGATGGTCTTGTCGAGAACCCGGTAAAATTCGTTCATGCCGGCGGCATTCGTACGGTCGTTCGGGTTGTTGGCAATCTGCACAGTGGCGAACGGCGAGACCGGGTTTCCGAGTGAATCGAAGCCACCGTAGCGCGGCAGGAAGATGTCCTTGCGCCCCCAGGTATGGTTCTCGCTGGCGAAGTTATAAGCCCAGGTGTAGGTCTCATCGTCCCAGTTCTCGGTCGTGGCAAAGCGATAGTTTGTTCCAGTTTCGCGGTCGTTGAGAGAGTAGGGCCTCCTTCCCGGGCGGCGGATGAAAAGGAGATCGTTGGCGGGGAAGTTGCCGCGAAGGACCCAGCTGGCTGTCCAGCCGGTGAATACCTTGGCCA
>JAYGDV010000112.1:0-5434 GCA_046582735.1 Planctomycetota bacterium | reverse complement strand
TCGTGCATATCCGCAACCACAACAAGAAAAACGGGGGGGAGACCCTCCAGAGCCACTCCACCGATGGGGGCAAAACGTGGTCGACGCCCCGTTCGATCGGGGTCTGGGGATTGCCATCGCATCTCATTCGCCTCCGGGATGGGCGCCTGCTGATGTCCTACGGGCATCGGCGAAAGCCGCTGGGCAACCAGGCACGCATCAGCGCCGACGAGGGTAAGACCTGGTCGGAGAGCATGGTGCTTTCAGCAGATGGTCATTCAGGAGATCTCGGCTATCCCAGCACGGTGGAGTTCCCCGATGGTTCCCTGCTCTCGGTCTGGTACGAGCGGCTGAAGAATTCCCCGAACGCGGTCCTGCGGCAGGCGGATTGGCAGATCAAGGACTGAACCGCGGACGGATCACTCATCCGGACGTGCCCAGGGAGCGTAGGAATCTCCTATGCCGCAGGCGAGGTAGCCGCCGTCGACCACCAGGGTGTGTCCGTTGACAAAGGATGCTGCCGGGCTCGAGAGGAAAACGGCGGCACCGGAGATCTCTTCGGCCGTACCGAAGCGCTCCATGGGAGTGTTCTCGATGATCCGCCTTCCACGCTCGGTTCCCTCGAGGAATTTGCGGTTCAGGTCGGTGGGAATGAATCCCGGGGCGATGGCGTTGGTGCGGATGCCGTGCTTGGCCCATTCATTGGCGAGGCTGCGGGTGAGCCCCAGGATGGCGCTCTTGGCGGCGGCGTAGGCGGTCACCTCGACGAGATCGACGAAAGAGCTGATCGAGGCAATATTGATGATCGATCCCGAGCCCTGTTCCTTCATCGCGGTCGCGACAGCCTTACAGCAGCGCAGGGTTCCGGTTACGTGGGACTCGTGGACCGTGTTGAATTCTTCGAGGGTCAGCTCCTCGGTAGGTTTCTTGATAATGATCCCCGCAGAGTTGACCAGGATGTCGATGCGTCCGAAACTCTCGAGCGCCTTGGCTGTGGTCTCCTCGACGCTCTGGTCATCGGTGACATCGAGGCCCTGGCCAAGGACGGCATCCTCTCCCGCAGATTCTCCCAGCTCCGCCACAGCTGTTTCGACCTTCCCGGCTGTGCGCGAGCCGATCCAGACCCTGGCACCGGCCTCGAGGAAGGCCTGGGCGATCGCCTTGCCGATTCCGCTGGCTCCCCCGGTAATCAGCGCAGCCTGTCCTGTCAGATTGAAACGGTCACTCATCTTATTCCCTGGTTTACTGGTTTAGAGGTCAGTTGGTAATGGAATCATCTTTCGGCGCGGAAGATCAGGACCCTGCAGGGCGCGGCCCATCTGGTCCTGCGGGCCACATGGCATCCTCTATCTTCTCGAGGCTGACACCCAGCAGCTGGCCGGCCAGCTTTTCAAGTTCTTCCCGGGAACCCTGGAAGTGGAAGGTCGCGTGGCGGTGGCTGATGGATTCACCTTTCTTGAGAGCCCTGACCGGCGAGGCGCTTTCCAGCTCGAAAAAAGCATCCGCGGCAACCTCCGTGGGTTTGTCGTTGTTGCCATTGTTGTAGCTCTGGAAAACATCGCCTGCGTAGGGAGCTTCCTGGTTAACCTCCCAGGAAGAGTTGCCGTAGCGCTCCATGGTTTCCGGGACACTGAACCGGATTATCGTCAGCAGGTCCTTGCCGAAGTCAAAGGAGCCGGCGAGGCCGGTGGTGCGCTGCTGGCTGAGGCCGAATTTCCCGACCTTCCTGGCATCTCCGCGAAAGATGACGGCGCTGTCGATGATCTTCAGGCGATCTTCGGCGACCTTGCCGAAGTAGTTATCGTTGTAGGGGGGCTTGCCGTCTCCAGCTGGATTCTTGAAGGGAGCGATGACAACGGCCTGGTCAGATGCATTGAGCATTCCAAGCACCCAGATCCCGATCAGGCCCGAGGCGGGATCCCAGTCAGTTTTTCCGCTGTTCTGGAGCTGGTTGTCTGAGTAACAGCCAAGGTAGTTGATGCCGGCCGGCAGCTGGATTCCGAGCTCGGTGGTGAGCTTCGCCGATGGTATCAACCCGATTTCGCGGGTGACGTTAACCTGGAATGTCACTCCCTGCAGGTTGGTGACCTCCATTTCCCTGTGCAGGCTGATTCGATCGGCATGTTTTTCTTTGACGTCGAAGGCGCCCTTGTCAAAAGCGGCCGGGACCTGCCAGTTATCACGGGTAAGCTCTTTAGCCCCGGGGGGGAAATAGACTCCGTACTGGCCTGCCTCCGGACCGATCCAGAAGCGGTCAAGTCCGCCGAAGTTATTGAAATGCTCATGGACCTCTCCTTCCTCGATGGTTTTCCGGGGTACCAGGCCGGTTGACTCAACATTGCCGACCCTGGCCGTCATGATCCGGCCCTGGAGGCGGGGACTGACGATGACCTTCGAGCCGTTCTCACCCTGCAGCACGACCGCGTCGGCGGTGCTGTCGAGAAATTCGCGGATGCTGTCGAAACTCACGGAGCCTGACAGGCAGCCTGCGAGGTTGAAAAGGCCGCAGCAGAGAACAAGCAGCAAAAGGAGCGATTTATTCATTTCCCTGATCCGTAAAAAAGGTTGGTTGGAGTGGGCCTCAATTCAGTTTCGGCTCGAACGCGGATGATCTCGTCTTGCATTGGTGCTGTCAACACGCTGCATCGAGCTTCTTTCTCTACTTGTGAGGATTTTCATCTGCTGTTAGAATAAAAATCCGGTTGGCCCTGGAGCCTTCCGGTTTTATGAGGGCAATAAGGTGCTCGGACAACGGGTCAGGTCCTAACGGAAGCAGCCCAGCTGGGATTTCCTTATGTGCCCTCACTCTATATACCGATCCCGGCATCCGGTCTTCGCAGAGCCGCAGCATTGCTTTGTCGAATGGTTTTTCATCTGCATGGGATTCCTCTGTCGGTTAGAATCCCGTTTCCCAGGAAGAGGATTGAAACTGTTCACGCAGAGTTTCCATTTCTGCTGAATTTGAGGAAGCGGATGAAATACGAAGTCATCGCCCGGAGGTATCGTCCTCGCCAATTCGAGGAGGTGGTTGGGCAGGAATCCATAGCCCAGACTCTCCGAGGCGGAATCCTCCAGGAGCGAATGGCCCACGCTTACCTTTTCGCCGGACCCCGGGGGGTTGGCAAGACCTCCATGGCGAGGATTTTTTCCAAGGCAATCAATTGCCTCACGGCCCTCGATCGAAGCAGGCCTGAGAAAGATTGGGCCCGCCCCTGCGATAAGTGCACGGTCTGCAAGGCCGTTCACACCGGCCAGGATATCGATGTGATCGAGCTCGATGGCGCCTCCCACCGGGGAATCGAGGATATTCGTGCAATCATCGAGGGGGTAAACCGGCCCGCTACCCGCGGCAATTACAAGATCTACCTCATCGACGAAGTCCATATGCTGACCCGAGAGGCATTCAATGCCCTTTTGAAGACCCTCGAGGAGCCGCCGGCCCATGTGAAATTCATCTTCGCGACCACCGAAGCCCATAAAATTCCCGACACAGTGCTGTCACGTTGCCAGCGGTTTGATTTTCAGCCGATCCGTGAGGACGATACCGTCAAGCGGCTCAAGCAGATCTGCAAAGCTGAAAAGCGCAAGGTTGGCGGGGATCTGCTGGGTAAGATTGCGCGTTATTCGCGCGGCGGGATGAGAGATTCGCAGACTCTCCTCGACCAGCTGATGACCTATTGCGATGGAGATCTTACAGAAGAGGGCCTCGACCGGATGACCGGAAGGGTTTCCACTTCTGATCTTGAGGGGATCCTTGCCGGACTGGTCGGAGGTGATGCAGCAGGGGTTCTTTCGGCTGTGCGGATCTGTCTGCAGGCCGGCGCCGATCCGCTGGTGCTGGTGGAACAGGTTATCGATCAACTGCACGGCGAATTGGTAAGAACTCTTACCGAG
Organism: Planctomycetota bacterium; assembly: GCA_046582735.1. GTDB lineage: Bacteria > Planctomycetota > UBA8108 > UBA8108 > UBA8108 > UBA8108. The sequence continues at coordinate 1,561 of JAYGDV010000112.1, read as the reverse complement.
GGAGGTGCGGGGGAGGATACTTCAAAGGATGAAAACGCAGCCGGTTCAGTCGACAAGATGATCGGCTGTCTGCAGATTCTACTGAGTACAGCCAGCCAGTTGAAATCTTCCGCCTATCCGGATGTGGCTGTCGAGGTGGCCCTCGTCAAGCTCGCCCGCCTTGAGGACCCGCGGTCTCTTGACAAGGCGCTCGACCAGTTGACGAAGATGGAGCATAAGATCGGCCAGGTCTCATCCGTTGCCGGCGGCGGGCAGCCGCCCACCGGTGGAGGTGCCAGGGGGGCTGCTTCGGCGCAGGGCCGGTCAGCCGGTCGCTCAGCGCCGCCCGAGGGGGGAGGGGCTTCGTCCGGACAGGCAGATGCACAAGCCGTCCTCGATGCTCAGCCGGAGTCCGCTGTAGCTGTGGGAGTGGCGGAGCCGCCTATAGAGGATCCGGTGACAGCCGAAAGTGAACCGTCTTTTCCCGAGCTCGCTTCCTGCTGGGACAAGCTCATCTCCACCATGGCGGAAAAGAGCACCAGTGCGGCAGAGTTCCTGCGCGATGCGCGACTGGCAGAATCGGATGGTTTCGGGGAATTTCTGCTCCTCGTTCATGATCAGTTGAGTTTCAGCCAGCTGCAGAAACCGCACCGGATCGATGCGCTCAGGGATGTTGCACGCAGCCTGACCGGCGCCACCTGGAAGATCAGGATCCAGCTGGCGGAATTGAAGCATGGCGATGAATCCGCAGCAGAAGAGACAGCAGCAGAAGAGACAGCAGCAGAAGAGACAGCAGCAGAAGAGCCTGTTGCCAAAGAGCCCGTTGCAGAGGTGGATAGTGCAAACGGTGCAGGAGAAAATTCTGATGTTGAGAAATCTCTGAAGATATTCAAGGGCCGTGTGGTTTAGCCCGCCGGCTGTAACCTTCCAGGAAGGTAGAGACTATGAACCAGAAGGGTATGGGTGATCTGCTCAAGCAGGTCACGAGAATGAAAAAAGACATGGACCGGGTCAACGATGACCTGAAAAACCGCTATATCGAAGAGCAATCCGGTGGCGGCCTCGTCACCGTTACAGTCAATGGCCAACAGGAGGTCGTGAAGATCGCTATTGACCCCAGTGCGCTCCAGATTGGAGATGATGGGCAGGCGGATCTCGAAATGTTTGAGGATCTGCTGATTGCCGCGATCAACCAGGCGGTTGGTAAATCCAAGGATATGATGAACAAAGAGATGAATACTGCCACCGGAGGCCTTTCGGCCGGGTTGCCCGGACTTTTCTGAAAAGAGGAGCGTGGATTAAAATGGAATTTAAGAGTCCCGCGTTAGACAAGCTGGTAGAGGAGCTCCAGAAGCTTCCCGGGATAGGAAGCAAGACGGCTGAGCGGCTTGCCCATCATATCCTGCGTTTATCCCGCGAGGATGCCCTGCAGATGGCGGGTGCCATCGAGGCGGTCAAGGAGACAGTTACCTACTGTAAGCGTTGCTATAACTTTGCTGAGGGGGAATTCTGTTTCATCTGCGAGGACTCTTCCCGGGATAATGGAAAGATCTGCGTTGTAGAGCAGATCGGAAGAGCGTCG
>JAYGDV010000445.1:0-5220 GCA_046582735.1 Planctomycetota bacterium | reverse complement strand
GACTGGTATTCTTTATCCGCTCCAGCGTGGCGAAGCTTGCCGCCAGCATCGGGTGGGGAACGCCTCCGGCGGCCCTCTCGCCGGCCAGCAGGAGGAAGAGTTCGTGGACACCGAGAGAAAGGTCGAAGACACCGAGCTTTTCAAGCTGGTCGCTGGCCTTGAGGTAGGTCACCAGGTCGGTCTTGACTGAGCTGTTGATCGTGGCGGGAAGAATTCCTGAGACCCGCGGGCTGATCCCGCCGTGGACGAAGAGGTTGCGGTCCTTCAGATAGACGGTATTGCGGGTCACCAGCCAGGCGCCGATCTTCCCGCGCAGCGAGAAGGCCTCGCGGTGGGCGAAGAAGCCGGGGGGGAAGTTGGTATCGAAGGCGGCGGCGTTCACCTTCCCGGCAACCTGGGCGTAGTAGTTCGAGCGCAGGAGCCCGGCGGAGGTTTTCGGCAGGCCGAGGATGGAGGCCTTCTTCCTGGCCCGCAGGGCCGCTGTTTCATCGGCGGCGAACGCGGTGTACTCGCGGGGGTCGACATAGCGCAGGTCGCCCACCAGGTTCATCACCTCGTGGTTGCCCAGCAGGGTGGTGACCTCTCCGCCCGCCTTCTTCGCCTCACCTTCGAGCTTCATCAGGAGCTCAACTGCCGCGCGCGAGCCCGGCCCCCGGTCGAAGATATCGCCGGTCTGTACGAGCTCTTTCTTTCCGCCCAGCCATTTAAGGTCGCGGTCGACAAGCCCGAGCCGGCCCAGCAGCTTGACGAAGGATTTATAGTCGCCGTGGATGTCGCCAATGGCAAAGCGCACGGCGGTCTTCGAGGAGGGGGGCTTCTTCACGCCCTCCTGGGAGTGCGCCGCGCCCGCCAGCGAAAGTGCAGCGACGGCAAGTGTCAGCAGAAGGTGTTTTTTCATGGTTTGCACATATTACCCGCGTGGGGGCCGGGAGGGAAAACCCCTCCGGAAAAAACTGCCTCAGCGCGTGCGCTTGCCGAGCGCCTCGCGGGCGATTTTTCGAACCCATTCGTCCTTGTCCTCGAGCGCTGCGCGCAGCAGGTTGTCGGAGGTCTCGCCGCCCGCCGCCGCGGCAATCCGCACGACCGCCCGGCGGGTGAGGGCGAAGGGGTGGCCGGCTGCCTTCTCGAGGTAGGGAAGGGCGGCGGGGCCGAGGCGCTTCAGAGCTGCCTCGGCACGAACCCTGTTGGTGTTGCGCTGGCGCGAGAGCTCGCTGACATGGCGGAGGATCTCCGCCTCGAGCTTCGGGTCGATGGGCTTCGCGCCCTTGCCGGCAGGCTCTTTTTTCTTCGGGGGCTTCTTCTTTTCTTCGGGCTTCGGGGGAATGGCCCCGGGTTTCTTTCCGGCCGCACCCGGTTTTTTATTCTCCGGTTTCCCGGCGGGCCGTCTGAAGTCACAGCGCGTATCGCGCCGTAGCAGGCGGACGCTGGCGGCATCGATGGTGAGTGAGCCTCCACCGGTGAAGCTGATCGTGATGGGCCCGGTGGCGGGGAGCTCGCCGGTGACCTTGCCGTGGATGATCCGGCCGTTGCGGAGCTCGATGGTGTCGGCCGGGCAGGACCCGGACGCGGTGGCGAGCAGGCCGACGGTAATCAGCAGGATTTTTTTCATGGTTGGCGGGGTCCTCAGGTCTCCTCTTTAAGTATAGAACGCTGTGGCCAAACTGTCCGGTTGGAAAAGAAAACCGCATGAAAGCGTCGTTTTCAGCCGATGCCGGGGGCCGAATCAGTTCCCGGTTTCCAGTCGCACCCGGATCCCGGCGGCCGCCAGGTCACTCTTGATGCCCGGGATGGTGAAGCCGAGAAAGTGGACCATGCTGGCGATGAGCGCGGCATCGGCCTCTCCATCGGTGAGCACACGGGCGAGGTGCTCGCTGGTGCCGGCCCCACCGCTGGCGATCACCGGGATCTCCACCGCGCGCGAGACCATGCGGGTGGCGGTGAGCTCGTAGCCATCACGGGTGCCATCGGCATCGATGGAGTTGAGGCAGATCTCCCCCGCCCCGAGCTCCTCGGCTTTCTTCGCCCACTCGATCATGTCGATCCCGGTGCGTTCGCGTCCGCCCTTGACAACGATCTCGTAGCCCGAGGGGATCGAGTCGCTGGCGCCGACCTCCAGGGCGTCCATTCCCAGCACGATGCACTGGTTGCCGAAGGCGCGGGCCCCCTCGGCGATGATCCCCGGCTCGCGCACGGCCAGGGAGTTGACGCTGACCTTCTCGGCGCCGGCCAGCAGCACCTCGCGCATGTCATCGAGGTTGCGGATACCGCCCCCGACGGAGAAGGGAATGAAGATCCTCCGGGCCACCTCCCTCACCATCCCGATATCGATGGGCCGGCCTTCGGCCGAGGCGGTGATGTCATAGAAGACCAGCTCGTCGACACCCTGGCGGTAGTATTCTTCCGCCATCTCGACGGGCTCGCCGACCTCGACGTTGCCCTTGAACTGGACGCCCTTGGTGACCTTGCCGTCGCGGACGTCGAGACAGACGATCAGTCGCTTGGAAAGCATCAGGGACTCCAACCGAGGAAATTATCAAGCAGCCGCAGCCCGGCGGGGCCGCTCTTCTCTGCGTGGAATTGGACGGCAACGAGGTTGTCTCTTGCCACCGCGGCGGTGAAATCGATGCCGCCGTAGGTGGCCGTGCCGATGGACACCGCCGGGTCGGCGGGCTCGACATGGTAGCTGTGAACAAAGTAGAACTGCGAGGCGGCGGCAACTCCTTCAAGCACCGGGTGGGAGGAGGTGAAGTTCACCTCGTTCCAGCCCATGTGGGGGACCTTGCGCTCGGCGCCCTCTGCGAAGCGGAAGCGAATGGCCCTGCCCTCGAGCAGCCCCAGGCAGTCGGTGCCGCCGTTCTCCTCGCTGCCTGAGAAAACCACCTGGCAGCCGATGCAGATCCCGAGAACCGGCTTGCCGGCGCGGTGGGCATCGGTGAGCGCTTCGGCGAGGCCGAGGGTGTGGAGGCTCTCCATCGAGGAGCCCGCCGCGCCGACGCCGGGAAAGATGATGCGCTCGGCTGAGCGCACGACCTCGGGGTCGCGGGTAATTTCCGGTTCATGGCCGAGGTGGCGAACGGCGCAGGCAACGCTCGTCAGGTTCCCGGCATCGTAGTCGACTACGGCGATCATTGCTGTCTAAGGCTCCCTTGGAAGCGGCACATTATACAGGTAGCGGCGGTGCCCGTCCGGAAAAAGGCTCCACCATGGAGGCCCGGGAAGTTAGCATGCGCACCATGAAACACAGGGATGGACCAGGGGAGGGCGGCGGAAAGAAACGCCAGGGGATTGCGCGCGGGCTTCACTCGAGTGTCCACGAGGTATTCAGGGATGACGCCATCTGGGTGCTCGACAAGCCATCCGGGGTGTTGACCCATCCCAACCAGCCGGCGAAAAAAGCCTCCAACACCCTGCTGAAGGGGGAGTTTGACTACACCGAGGAGTGCTACCGCCTCAACGTGCCCGATGCACCCGAGCGCGTCTGGCTCGTCCATCGCCTCGACCAGGACACCAGCGGCCTGATCATCTGTGCCTTCGACCCGGAGGCCGCGGCCATCCTCAAGCAGGCCCTGCACGAGCGCGAGGTGGAGAAGACCTACAAGGCCCTGCTGCTGTCGGCGCCGCAGCCGCCCATCGGCTGCTGGCGCGATGGCCTGGCGCGGGCCTCGCGCGGCAGCCGGGTCGAGGTCCGGGTGCGCTCGGGGCGCAAGGTGAACGCCGAGACCTCCTACGAGCTCGAGCGCACCTTCCCCGGCACCGGCCTCTCGCTGGTTCGCCTGATGCCGCATACCGGCCGTACCCACCAGCTGCGCGTGCAGGCCGCGAGCCACGGCGTGCCGGTTGCCGGTGACCAGCGCTATGGCGACTTCGAGGCCAACCGTTTCCTTGCCGAGAAGATCGGTCTCAAGTACATGTTCCTGCATGCCTGGGGGCTGGCCTTCCGCCATCCGTTCACCGGCCACCGCCTGAAATTCACCCGCGACTTCAGCTCCAGGCTGACCCTTCCCCTCGAGCGTCTCGAGCGTCTCCAGACCAGGATTCCGCGCCGCGAGCCGAAGGAGGATGACAGCTATATGCGCCGGCGCTACCGCAAACGCGAAAAAGAGCAACCCCGCAGCCGGGGGTCCAGGCGCGGCGCCGGCCGCACCCAGGGCAGGAAGAAAAAGAAGAAGAGGAAATAGAGCCTAGCAGAGGCGCTGGGGTTCAGTATTGCAGAGTGCTGAATTAGGGAGCAATCGGGAGAACACTTTACTTGATATATGTTCCTTCCATAGTTTTTGGAATATAGGTTTTGGGAAGGATGTTTGTAAAGACTGTATCTCCTTTATCAACCTACTAGTTGTATGTAATTGGGCAGGAAGATCCCAAGAGTAGAGATATAAATTGGATAGTATCCTAAAGAGTAGATCTGGATGCCGAATAGTATGAATTTCACTTTGGATCTCTTTATAAATATTGGCCTTATTATTTAAGTCGCTATTAAGGAGTAAAAAAGATTTCAACAAAGTGGGGTAAGCGAGAAGTTGCTGATCTTGAAGCAACTTGGCAATATTAGAACTTTGGCGTATGCAGATCATTAGTGGGTCATATTTTTTTGTTTGAAGTAGCCATTCTCCTTTAATTAGCAGAGTAGTTGCTTTTCCATGCCAGCCGTTTTTGCCTAACTTCGCGAAAGAACGCTCAGCTTTAAGCAAAATAGGCTTCACCATACTTGGATTGCGTTTAATTTTTCCCCCTTCATAGATAAGGACTTTTGCGAGGTCCCGGTAGTAGTAACCGGTCAACTCCTCATGGTTAGCCGCAGGTAAAAATCTCCGAATGGAATTTAAAATGCGCCAGGATTCTTGGAAATCTCGTCGGCCTATTGCGAGGTCATTAAGTGCAAAGAAGGAGTGTATTAGCCTGTTTTTTTGATATGCCCACTTAGTAGATAAAGACTGTAATTCTTTTAGGATTAAAATTCGTAAGAGACCTGGGGACGTTCTTCTAGTTTTCGCTCCGTATGTGAGGCTGCTTAAATATTGTTGACCAGGGCCAAAGGAGCCGTATTTCTCAAGCAGCTTGTTCATTTTGGAGAAACATTCCTGACTTTGAATTAGATTACCAAGTGTTTGGTATATTTTCCCAAGATGGCCAAAAAGTTGGGCTTTTAAGAAACCTGCTCTGAGCGAGTTGTCAGTTTGCAGTAGCTTTAGCGACCTTTTCGCAATTGACAATGAGTTG
>JAYGDV010000424.1:0-11121 GCA_046582735.1 Planctomycetota bacterium | reverse complement strand
ACCCGTTTAATTCAGGCTATTTCATGTGCGTCAAGCTCAAGGGAGGTGTCGACGCCGAAGAGTTGCGCGTACACCTGCTCGATAAGTACGGGGTAGGGGTGATCTCCAGCGGAAGCACCGATATCCGGGTTGCCTTTTCCTGTCTCGAGGAGGGGGATGTTGAGGATGTTTTCGTGACTCTCCACCAGGCCTGGCAGGACCTCGCGGGTTGAGCAGGCAGGACTGACCTCACGGAGACAGCGGGATCTCGCTGATGCTGACCCTGCCGCCCATGCAGACCTCGATATCTCTGCCAGGCAGGCGGACGCGGTTGTGGTAATCGTCCCGGTAGTTGAAGGAATCACCTTCGAGGTCATAGGAGTTTCCATGCGGCGAGGGATCTACCTTGCAGTAAACCAGCTCCAGGTCGATTTCAGTGTTATCCGGGTTCGGAAGATTGATGTTCCAGAACGCCCCGACAGGAGCAGGTTTTGAAAGCAGCTCGCTGATCACCATTCGTGCCCGTTTCTCGGTAAGCTCCCAGTCGAGTTCCTTACCCTTGCCGATGTACTGGGAGATGGCAATGGCCGGGCGGCCGAGGATGGCGGCCTCGCGCGCGGCGGCAGCGGTTCCTGACATGTAGGTGTCAACGCCGAGGTTGGCCCCCTGGTTGATTCCGGCGATGAGCCAGTCGGCATCGGCTGCAAAGTGGCTCAATGCAATCCGGCTGCAGTCCGGTGGAAAACCACCCAGCGCGTAGCGGTCAGTTCCCCTTGCTTCAAACCGAAGAGGCTCGGAGATCGTGACCCGGTGACCACTACCTGATTGCGCCTCGCTTGGAGCTACAGTGACAGTGCTTCCAAGGCTGCTGCAGACCCGTTCGAGGGTCTGTAGTCCGGGAGCATCGATCCCATCGTCGTTTGTCAGCGCAAATTTCATGATTCCTGTGGTTTTCCTGTCTATCTGAAAGCTCGCCTGGGGCCATTTTCACTTTTGGGCTCCCAATATCTACCATCATCGCTTTTGCAATTTCATCCTTTCTGGTAGCGTACCGCCTTCTATTTACACTGCAGGAGCTGACAAGGCCATGCTGATCAAGGACCAGGAGTCATTCGAAGACCTGCTGCACCGCTGCAGGGAACACGGTTCGTTTGCTTTTGATACCGAGTTTCTCAGGGAAGACACCTACTGGCCCCAATTATGCCTCATCCAGATTGGCCTGGAGGGAGAGGCCGTCGCGGTGGATCCCCTTGCAGAGGGAATAGACTGCAGCCTGCTGGTGGAGTTGCTTTGTGACCCCGATGTCGAGGTGATTGTTCATGCCGGGCAGCAGGACATGGAGATATTTTTCTGCAAGTCAGAAGCGCTTCCGTTGAACCTGTTTGATACCCAGGTTGCTGCAGCCCTTATGGGCTACGGAGACAGCATCGGCTATTCACGGCTTGTTGATGAAATGCTCGGGGTCAAGCTGTCAAAGGGGGAATCACGCACCCATTGGGAGCGGCGGCCTCTTACACAGCGCCAGCTCGATTATGCCCTCAACGACGTTCTCTACCTTGAGCGGCTGCGCGATCTCCTCAGGGACAAGCTCAGCAAGCGGGGCCGTGAGGAGTGGCTCGCCGAAGAGCTCACTTTTTACCAGGATGGTAATCTTTACCGCCGGGATCCCAGGACCTTCTATTCCCGTGTCAAGGGAGCTGCTCGTCTCAACCGCCGGGAGTTGGCTGTCCTTCGCGTCCTTGCCGCCTGGAGGGAAGAAGAGGCCCGCCGGCGAAACAAGCCGAAGAAGCGAATCGTAAGTGATGACAAGCTGATCGAGATCTCCCGCCGAAAACCTGCCAGTATCGAGAGGCTCAGGGAGTCGCGGGGATTTCACAGGAAGTTTATCGAGAGAAACGGAAAGATCATCGTGGAGCTGGTTGCTGAGGGCCTCAAGGTTTCCCAGGATGAATGTCCTTCACGGGTCAACAGGGAAGGAAGGGATCCCGAGCTGTCCCTTGCCCTGGACCTGCTTGATACTTTTCTAAAGACGAGGGCGAAGGATCTCGATATGTCACCGGCATATCTTGCCAGCCGGGGAGATCTCTATGATCTCGTGAAGGCCCGTGCTGATGGAAAAGAAGCCCCGTCCGGCCTGCGAGTCCTGGGCGGCTGGCGCAGGGACCTGGTCGGAGAGGACCTGCTGGGTTTGCTGGCCGGAAAGTACCGTCTCGCTCTCGACTCAGCCGGTGTGGGTGTCGTGATTCACCAGGTTGAAGATGCCGGGTGATATTCCTACCGGCTGCGCCGGGGGTTTTCCGGGGGGGGCGGAGAGATCCGTACACGGATGATTTCCGTGTCGCTGCGCGCATAGATGTCCTGTCCGGAGAAGGCCGGGTGGCTCCAGATCCAGCGTCCGTCGAGCAGGTGGACCCGTCCTTTTTCGCTGTAGCCCTGCGGGCTCAGCCGGGCGAGGATCAGGTCGCCCCGGGCATTCAGGATGACCGCCAGTCCCTTCTTCTTTTCTCCCCAGACCATCGAGGCATGGGGGTTTCTTTCTTTTGTCGTCATCCGGTATCCATCTTTCCAGATGACGCTGCCATCGCTGAGAGACAGGCAGAGCAGTCCATTTCGCTTGTCGAGCGCATAGAGATGTCCATCGAGCTGCAGTGGGGTTGCCATGAGACAGTTGAGCGATTTTGTTGTCCAGGCGGTCTTCGGCTGCAGATCATGGTCGATATTGAATAAAGCGGAACCGTCCCAGTAACCCGAGATGAATACCGAGTTTCCCGTGACCACCGGCGAGATGATCGCTACGTCGTAATTGCTCGTTTTGAAGGGGGTCTTATAGATGAGTTTGCCGGTCTCGGGAGACACGGAGGCCAGGTTGTCGGCGGTAAAGGCCAGTAATTGGGCTTTGTCGTGCATGGAAACCGGAAGAAGGGTTGAATAGCCTGGTCGGTCGGTGAGTGCTTTCCAGCGCACCTTCCCGGTCTTTTTTTCCAGCGCGATGAGAGTCGCTCCCGGGCGCCCTCCGATATGGAAATAAACAAGATCTCCCTGGACTACCGCAGATGAGGCGTGTCCCCAGATCGGGCGCTTGGCCTGGAGGCGGGCTTCGCAGTCGAGGCTCCAGGATTTTTTTCCTTCAGCAAGTGACAGGCAGTGAATGATGCCTGAAGCTCCGAGTGTATAGACGAAACCATCACTTACGGTGGGAGTAGCGCGCGGCCCGTTGTTGTAGTCCAGGTCGCCGTAGGCGGTCTTGTATTCCCATTGCCACAGCAGTCTCCCTGACCCGGGATCCATGCAGATGACTCGCTCGGTTTCTTTTCCCATGGGTCGGTCCATGGTCAGGACCCTGCCACCGCTGACGGCAATGCCGGAATACCCGCCGCCGATTTTCACCCGCCATTTCGTGTTGACGTTTGCAGGCTCGAATTTTTCCGGCAGGCGTACACCCTGCCAGGTGCCGGCCTGGCCAATCCCCCGCCAGTTGGGCCAGTCGGCGCTGCGACAGGGAAGGCAGGGCAGGGCGGCTAGAGTGAAGGCTGCCGCCAGGGTGAGGAATGTTGTTTTAAGGAACAAGGTTCAACATCTTCCTTCAACGTTTGCGGTGACAGGGCTCTCAGCGTTGCCCTGGTACGACAAGGATGTGCCCGGCATTTTTTCTCTCGAAGCCGGGGACATCTCCCGCCTCAAGGTGTTGCGCAACCAGCTCCAGTCCGCAGACCAGAGGTTTTCCTTTGCGCGCATTGAAGGACAGCTCCAGCTTTCCATCGATTGACAGGTCCGGGAACTCCTTTACAACGCAACGCCTGGGACCGCCGGCTTCCGCGATAATATCCAGGGAATTGACCAGCGGTTTTCCATCGGCCAGGACATCGAAAACCCTCTGCCCAGCCTTTGTTTTTTTGAATTCAGCGAAATACAGCCGCAGGGTGAACTTTCCGGGTTTCAATCCTTCGACCTTGAGGTTCGACAGCCCGGTGGCTCCCGAGGCGCAGACCCAGGGCCAACCCTGCCCACCTTCCAGCCGGAGAGAGTGGTGGTAGTGGTAGTTTGCCTGCGTGGGGGTGGTGGAAATCCTGACCGTGGGAGAAGGTCCACCCACGCTGGGGTGATCGAGCCACAGGGTGCCGTTGGAATCCATTCGGTCACCAGGGGCACCGAGGTTGATTCCGAGGCGGATGATGTCTTTGGGTTCGCTTTTTCCCCAGGAAGCCCATTGTTCATGCTCCTGCGGCATGCTGACCAGCGCGAGTCCAACGGGAAGGGGGTAGCTGCAGGTGCAACCTTCGTAGAAATAAGGAATGTTCAGAAGGCCGCCGGCCGGTATGACGCTATTGGTACAGCCTGAGCGCGGACCGCTGATATGGATGGTGCCGCTCTCGCTGCGAAGATCGTAAAACGCTGCGGTTCCCGACCGCATCGAATAGATGTGTCCGTAGTTGATCCCTCCATCACAGCCGTAGCTCTTGGGGAAGGACCGCGGGGTTTTCAGACCTGTGAGAGGACTGGTCCGGTCCCCTGTCCTGGGTTTCCCTGGTTTCCAGGCATCTTTCTGCGTCGGCGGGCGGTACTGGGTCGGTTCCCGTTGATTCGAGGAGGTCTTTCCCAGCTGTGAGCGCAGGGGTTTGTTTTCATCAGGGGAGAGAATCCTACCGGTGTAAATGTCGGAGAGAACAGCCTCCAACAGCGGGTAGTCCTTGTTCTTTGCGGATGCTGAGCGTGGGTGATGCCAGTTCTTGGGGCGAGAGATCATGATTCCCGAGAGGAATTGGGGCTGGGGGGATCTCTTGAAATGCCCCAGGGAGTCATCGAACCAGAGAACTCCCAGCGGCGCTTTTACCAGCTCATCCGGGCTGGACCAGCCGCCCGAATAGTCGGTCGAGCCCGGCAGGGGACCATCCCGCCAGAGCAGGAAGGAGCCGGAGCTGGTAGTTTTCACCCGTGACCCGTGCAGCTTGAGTGCCTTGACGGCGTTCCTGATCTTCGCGGTGTCCGCGGCTGGCAGGTTGAAAACAGCTGCGCCGCCGAAGGGCCTGAGCAGCTTGTAGGTCTTCCTGAGCAGCTCTTCATGGCGCGTGCCCAGTGGTGTTCGGGAGTTTCCCACCACCACGAGATTCGCCAGGTAGGGAGGCAGGCTGTCCAGGGGGGCTCCAGCCTCGATGATGGAAACCCGTGAGCGGGGCAGGCCGAGGCTGTCGAGTCTCTGCTGTCCGGCGGAGGCCTTCACAGGGTCTTCGACAAAGGAGGTGACCTGTAGCCGTGAGGCCAGCGCAAGGGCCTCGCCCAGGGCTCCTGCACCCTTGCCTGTAACAATACAGTAGCCGGTGTCCTGGTCGGTTTCAGACAGCAGCACTTCCGCCTGTTTCGAGACTGCGGCCTCGAGCGCCGGGGCCGCGCTGTTTTTTCGTGCGGCCCCTGTTTTTTTCGCAGATCCGCTGCCAAGGCAATAGACCCCTCCCTCCCTGGTGGTTACCAGGAGCTTGCCGCCGGAGGCCGCGATGGAATGGACCTTACCCTTGATTCCCTCGACCCCTTTTCCAAAGGAGAAGATCCTCCCGCCGATATGGACCTGGCTTGCACTGCCCGGGGTTCCGGGGCCGGACCTTGGCCTGTCCTCATGCTGTTCACTGTTGACCCTGCTGTCGAGGATGACCTTCCCGCGCCGCTTGGCTTTCCCCTCAGCCGTATCAGCCATGGCGAACCAGCCGCCAGGTACCCGGGAAAAGCCCGGTAGCGAGAAGTCCTTGATCCTGCCGGTAGCCAGGTCGAACCTGGCGGGATAGGCGGCACTGCAGGGGACCACCAGCTCATCTCCATTGATCACAAGGTAGCCCTGGGGGGAAATTCCACCGAAGGCACGGGCCCCGTGAGGGTGTGGGCCATAGATGTAGCCACCCCGGTCGTTGAGCCAGGACAGACTTCCTGTTTTTGCGTCGAGACAGTAGATGAAGACTCCCTCGAAGGACCAGACGCCTGCGGCAAAATAGATTTTACCATCGTCGATGACGGGGCCACCGCGGATCGGCCAGGCTGAGATGATGCGCCCGTTTCCAAGCAGCCTTCGATTGGACGGGGCGGCTCTGAACTTCCACTCGAGGACCCCCGTGCGGCCCTGCAGGCAGTACAGGTAGCCATCATCAGATCCGAAATAGACCTTTCCGTCGAAGGCGCAGGGGGCAAAACGGACAGGGCCGTTTGCATGGAAGCGCCAGGCCTGCGAACCATCTTCGAGATGGAGGGCCGTTACGCTGTCATTGAAGGATGATGCAATGAAAACCAGGCCACCGGAGATGATCGGTTCATAGCCAGAGTCAAACTGGAGCCTGGGGCTGCGGTAGGCAGGCGTCAGGGGCGGCCACTGTCTGTGCCACTTCACCTGGAGTTCCGTCGGGATCTTTTCGGGGGAGTTCGCGCTGCGCCTGGCATCGTAGCGCCAGGTTGGCCAGTCGCCGGCCACCAGGGTGTTGCACAGTCCGGCACAGAGGGCCAGGAAGATGAGGCCCCTGCCGGTTTTTTTCCCCTGGAGGCAGGTGGTGGGCATTGTTGTTCCTGTTTGCCGGGTCATTATTCCTGTTCCGGGGACTGCTCCATAGAATTCGCGACCAGGGGAAGCCCGGGTCTTGCCGCACCGAGCTCTTTATCCGGAGAGAACAGCATAGGGTAATACCTGCCTGAAAGCTCTGTTCCCTGGGGGAGGATTGGAAAATTGTGCGTATCCTTTCCCGAGAGGATCTCTACGTTTGAGCGCACTCCGTCGAGGACCATGTTGATGACGATGGCCCGCCGCGGATTTCCGGACCGGTTTTCTGCAGACCCGTGAAGGGTGAGAGGGTGGTGGAAGACTCCATGCCCGGCAGGGACCTCGGCCAGGACAGGACTGTCAAGGGCTTCGCATTGGCTGTCGTCGAGCACCTTGCGGGCGGCGTCCATCTCCCCGGTCAACCCGGTGATGGGCAGAAGCCCCCAGCGGTGGCTGCCGGGAATGTATTGCAGGCAGCCGTTGTCGGCGCCTGCATCATCGAGGGGGATCCAGCAGGACAGGTGGCCCATGGGTTCTGTCCAGGTCCAGTAGGAATAGTCCTGGTGCCAGGCTACAACACCCCCATGCTCAGGCGGTTTTATAAAGAGCTGGTCGTGGAAGAGCCGGACAGCCCCGCCCAGCAACTGGTAGGCAGCCAGCCGAAGAGCCGGGGACCAGGGCAGATCATGGAGGGCGGGTTCGAGCTGCCAGGCACCGAGCGCGTGGAAGAGCACCTTGCCCTCATCCTCTGCTTCGTTGAGGTGGAATTCGTAAAAAAGGGAGTTGCCCTGATGGCTGGGGTCAATGACCTTGTCGAGCTCATCCCGAAGCTGCTCAAGCTGGAGCGGATTGAGAATCCGGATCCCGGGCAGGAACCCATTCTCTTCAAAGCTGTGTACCTGCTCCCGGCTCAGAGCGTAGTTCTGCCACTCGCCTGGTGACTGCGGGGAATTGAAAAGCTCGCTGACTGGTTCGTGTTGTCTGGAAAGATCCATGGGAGTTATTTTTTTTCCGCAGGCATCTTAACCCCGCCGGGTTTTGCGTGAAACCTCGGTTATGCGGCCGTTTTTCTCACCATGGCGGCCTGCAGGGACGGTGTGCAGCTTTGCGGAGCATACTTTTATATATCCAGGGGCTCTGATAAAATTGCCATCGACTGCTCCCGGCAAGTGTTATTTGCTCCAGCCCGTTTCTTCCTGGGTGGAGCTTTCATGGAGAGGCTTAAAATGCTTACAGTCCCTGGTCCATCCCGGCGGTTCTGTGACGGATTCAGCAGGCGTCAATTCATCGCCGCTGGCTCTCTCGGTGCCTTCGGTCTTTCCCTGCCGGATCTCCTCAGGGCTGAGGGAGCCCGGCCTGCTGGCGGGCGCAGGCGTTCGGTAATTCTCATCTGGCAGCACGGGGGGCCCTCCCAGCTCGACACCTTCGACATGAAGCCCGATGCGCCCCGGGAATACCGCGGGCCTTACGGGTCGATTCCTACCAGTCTTCCCGGTCTGCGGATCTGTGACAAGATGCCCTTCCATGCCAGGGTCATGGACAGGACCTCGGTGATCAGGAGCTTTACCCACAACAACGGCGATCATTGGGCTGCCGCTCACTGGCTCCTTACAGGCTATCTCGGTGCGACCGGTTCCGATCGCAAGGCGAGGAATCCCTCCATGGGATCCATCAGCGCTCATCTCAGGGGCTCTCATGCCAAGGGTGTGCCGGCCTACGTGAACATGAACGATGGAGGTTTCGGGTTTCACGGCGCATCCTACCTGGGAGTCGCCTGCAATCCGTTCAGGACCGGCAACTTCAGCTACGGTAACGAGGCCGGCATGCTGCCGACGGCGCGTGCCTCGAGCCTCAAGCTCATCGATGGGCTTACCACGGATAAGATCTCGGCCCGCGTATCTCTCATGAAACGTCTCGACGCACTTCGCGGTGACATTGACAGGTCAGGAGCCTTTGAGGGCATGGACAGCATGTTGCAGGAGGCTGTGGACATCGTCACCTCCGGTAAGGCCCGGGCGGCTTTCGATGTTTCCCTCGAGGACAAGCAGACCCGGGAGCGCTACGGCCCGGGCTGGGGAGAGCAGGCCCTGATGGCTCGCCGCCTGATCGAAGCAGGGGTTCGCTTTGTCACCCTGAATACCGGCTATTGGGATGACCACGGCAACATCAAGAAAGCCCTGGATAACAAGCTGCCGAGGCACGACCGGGCGCTTGGGGTCCTGATCGCGGATCTCTCGGAACGGGGCCTGCTTGATGACACCCTGGTGGTGTCGGCCGGAGAGTTCGGCCGAACTCCGAAGATGAACGACAAGGCCGGCCGTGACCATTGGCCGCAGGCGCAGAGTATCCTGCTCGCCGGCGGGGGCTACCGTCATGGACAGGTGATCGGGGCGACCAACGGCAAGGCGGAGCATCCCACAGAGCGGCCGGTTACTCCTGCTGACTTCTGTGCGATCGTCTACCACTCCCTGGGTATTGATCCGCACCAGGAGGTGGTTAAGGATTTCTCAGGACGCCCCAACTTTCTGCTCAAGGAAGGCGTGGTCCCGCCCGAGCTTCTCTGAGCCTGCCGGGGTATCGGACGCAGGGTTTTACCCTGACGCCAACCACGATCAACTCCTGGAGAAAAAAGAGGCCGCGTTCAGGCGAACACGGCCTCTTTGAAATAAATGGTGCCCAGGAGAGGGGTCGAACCTCCACTTCCTGTAAAGGAAACTAGGCCCTCAACCTAGCGCGTCTGCCAATTCCGCCACCTGGGCACGTTTTTCTTTGTTCAATGGATTTCGTCAGTGGAATACACCACCGCGAAAGACAGAGTTTATAGATGAGGTGGCCTTGGCATCAAGTCTCCACACGGAAATTCTGAAACTTGCTCGGGGTAGCGTTGAGGGGGATGTGCTGATAGGCTATTGCCGCCCGGCCGATGGTGGGCCTGGTTGTTTTCTGCAGGAGTGCCAAGAGATTGTCAGCCCGGGAAAAAGAAGATCCACAAGGAGCCCCCCCCGTAAGGATCGGCCTGCTGGCCGGAGGGGGAACCTTTCCCTTCGCAGTGGCCAGGGCGGCGCGAGAGAGCGGGATCGAGGTTGTCTGTGCAGGAATCAAGCACGAGGTCTCCAGGGAGATTGCCTCGGAGGTTTCTGTTTTCAAAGAGTTTGGCCTCGGCAGGCTTGGAAGAGTCCTGAGATTTTTCAGGAAGCATGGGGTCACGGAGGTCTCCTGGGCGGGCTGGGTTCGCAAGGAGCGGCTTTTTACGCCAGCCAGGATCTTTTCCCTGCTGCCGGACTGGCGTATGCTGAGGATCTGGTATTTCAGCTTACGGGACCGGCAGAGTCAGACCATCCTGACCAGCTTTGCCGAAGAGTTTGAGCGAGAGGGTATCAAGGTGGCGCATTCAACCCGGTATTGTCCAGAGCTGCTGGTCAAGGAGGGTCTCGTAGGGCGCCGCAAGCCCAAGGCGAAGCACATCGAGGACATCTCTTTCGGTTGGGGCATTGCCCAGCGCATGGCTGACCTGGATGTAGGACAGAGCGTTGCCGTCCTGGAGAAGGCGACGATTGCCGTGGAGGGCCTGGAGGGAACCGACCGCAATATTCTCAGGGCAGGAGAGCTTTGCCGCAAGGGTGGCTTCACGGTGGTGAAGTTACCCAAGAAAGAGCACGACATGAGATTTGATGTCCCGACGATCGGGCCCGATACGATCGAGAATCTCAAGGAGGCAGGTGGCGCGGTCCTTGCCATCAAGGCAGGTGGAACATTGATCCTGGAGCAGGAGCGGGTGGCTGAACTCGCTGACCGCTACGGAATAGTGGTTGTGGCTTACGAGGAACCACCAGGATAAAGCTCCTGGCTGTGCGGGGAGCTGCCAGCAAGCCCGGTTTTTGGTGTTTCATCGGGCTATACATGGGAATAAAATTTCCAGATGGTCTGAGAAAGTTTTCTTCAGTGGGCACTACCCATGTGCCGATATTGTTAGTGTGGCTTTGTGCCGATAATTGCACAGGGCATGTATCTGCTGATATTTAATGCATTTGCGTTGAACGCGCAGAATGGCTGATCAAGCAAGGCATCGCGTTTTACCCAGGAGAATTTGAAATGAGTTCAGCTCGAACCAGGTACCTGATTCCGGTTTTGATCTGGGCGCTCTTTTGCGCACAGGTGATGGCTCCGGCCGCATTGGTAGACGACAGGGGGGGGCAGCAGAAACCCGCTGTCCAATTGGATGAAGATGCTGCCAAGGAGATTGCTCGTATCATTGAGCAGAAGCACAAGGAGCTTCTTGAATCGATCACCAAGCTGGTCAATGAGAGAACAGCTGCCCTGGAAAAAAGCCTGGCAGAGCGGGATAAGCGGATTGCCAGCCTGGAAAAAGAAGTCAACCGGCTCAAGAAAGAGGTGGCTGCAGCTCCGAAGCCGCCCGCCAAGCCGCCCGCCAAGCCGTCTCCAAAACCAACGAGTGCATTTCTTGGTGTCGGACACATCGATAATGAAGCCGGCGCTCTTGTGACCACTGTTCATCCTGACAGTCCGGCTGCAAAGGCTGGTTTGAAAGAGGATGATGTCATTACCGCGGTCAACGGCAAAAAAGTGAACTCCGAGAGCCTGGGGGGAGCGGTAACTGTTCACTCGCCAGG
>JAYGDV010000378.1:0-22343 GCA_046582735.1 Planctomycetota bacterium | reverse complement strand
TTTCTCGGTGACGGCCAATGTCTACGGTGGCCGGGCCATCGGGATTACTTCAGAAGATCTGCGGTCCAAGCGTCTCGAGGTCGACCTGAAGGGAGGCTGGCAGCGGGTGCGTATAGAGCGTGTGGGCAAGAGCGTGAACTTCACCGTCAACGGCAAGCCGGTCAAATGGAAGCCGGGCGAATACCAGAGCTACTACGGGCAGGTGGATCCTGACCAGACATCCTATTTCTTCATCTCCATGAACGCAGGCCAGCAGAGCTCGATCCAGAGCATCGAGATTGAGACCGCCACCAAAGAGTTCGGCAGCACCTTGCCTGAGAATCCCGATGACGACGATCGCGACAGGGATCGCGACAGGGATCGGGAAGAAGGAGAGGAAGGCCGCGATCGCCTGCGTGATGCTCTTCGGGGGCGCTCCAGCAGGGGCCGTGGCCGTAACTGATCACCTCACGCGTTTTCGCATCGGCTGCCTCAGGTTGAACGCAGGATGCTGCGCAATTGCTCCGGGGCGATGTTGGCGCCGCTGAGAACAACAGCCGTTTTTTTCCCGCTGAGCCGGTCGGCGAGCTTCAGCGCCGCGGCGAGCGAGGCGGCGCCCGAGGGCTCCGCGAGGCTGCTGGTTTTTCCCAGGAGAAGCCGTACCGCGTTGTTCATCTCCTCCTCGCTCACGAGTACAAACTCATCGAGGCGCTTTCGCAGCATCCGCTGGGTCAGCTCGAAGGCGCAGCGCGTGGCGAGGCCTTCGGCTTTCGTCGTCATCGGAGCTTCGACCAGCTTTCCCCGGCGCCAGGAGAGACAGGCGGCCGGCGCCTCCTCGGCCTGCACCCCGATCAGCCTGGTTCGCGGACTCAGATTCTCCAGGACGAGCCCTGCTCCGGCCGCCCCGCTTCCCCCGCCGATCGGCACGATGAGAGCATCGAGGTCCGGAGCTTCCTCGATGATTTCGAGCGTACAGGTGGCTACCCCGGCGATCAGCAGGGGCTCGTTTGCCGAATGGATGTAGCGCAACCCCTCGGCGGCGCTGCGGCGCTCCACCTCCTCACGGGCCTCATCAAAATCTCTTCCATGGAAGACGACCTCCGCTCCCAGCGCCAGCATGGAGTCCACCTTGGAGGGGTTGGCTCCCTCGGGTACGGTGATGATGGCCCGCACTCCGAAGAGCCCCGCGGCATAGGCGATTGACTGTCCGTGGTTGCCGGTCGAGGCGGAGATCACGCCGCGTTCACGGTCTTCCTCGTCGAGGCGGCTCAGCAGGTTAATGCCGCCTCTTACCTTGAAGGCGCCGGTAGGCTGGTGGTTCTCGTGCTTGACCAGGAGCTCCATTCCCGAGAGGGCGCACAACTGCGGATAGGACCCGAGGGTTGTGGGCTTGAGCCAGGGACGGATTCTGTCTCTCGCACTCTCGACATCAGCGAAAAGGGGTTCTTCCAGGTCGGGATTTTTCATGACGAGGACTCCGGATTGCAGCCTCCGCAGCGAACAGGAGGCGGCATGATACCTTGCGCGCAGGCCGATCGGAGGATTATTAGGGATGCGGGATGACAGCATCCGCGCCGCTGCGCTGCTCTACGCTCCCGGCGCCGAAAAAGTGAGATGGCGTCCCCTGCTCATGGGTACAATTGAGGTTAAGGAAGTAAAAAACGGTCCGCCAGGAAACATGGCGGCCGTGTGGGTCCGGAATCGAAGAACATACATAAAGGAGTTTCCAATGAAACGCATGATACTGATCGCGCTGCTGCTCAATGCCGCGCTCCTGGGGGTCGCCACCCTGCAGCTTGTCGCCATTGCCGGCCAGGGAGAAGCCCCTGTCGCCAGTGAAAACGGTGATACCAATGGAGATGGGGTCAGGGATATGAGCGATGCCATCCATATGCTCAGCTGGCTTTTCAACGGCGGGCCTGAGCCCGTTTCCGTAGCCTGTGCCCAGGAGGGGCCGGCTCTTACCGCCGAGCAGGCGGAGATTCTCAGTCACCTGAGCCTCGTTTACATGCCGATCACCAACGGAGATGAGGGGTCTCTCAAGACCATTCGAATGACCGGGGTCAATCTCCAGGTCGTCAGCGGGCTGGGTTATACCTGGGGTGACCAGGACGTCAGCCTGCAGAACGAAGAAGCTCATCGAACCAATGGCCTGGGAAACGTCATCATCGGCTACCAGGAGCAGCGTACCGATGACGGCATGCAGGACACCGATGACTCCAATGACCGCAATGGTTCCCACAACCTGGTGGTCGGCACCGGTAATAATTACACCGCCTGGGGTTGCAAGGTGGTCGGTGCACGCAACTCGGTCAGGGGCTGGCTTTCCTCCGTCGGCGGAGGCTTCGGTAACGATGCGGTTGCAAATGCGGCAACCATCGGCGGCGGGCAGTACAATCTTGCGGCGGCAAGATACACCTCGATCGGTGGTGGATGGGGGAATATGGCGATGAACCGGGGCTCGACCATTCCCGGAGGCGGGGGAAACATAGCGGAAGGCGAGTGGGCGGCAATCGGAGGCGGCCGTAACAATAACGCCAACGGGTATTATTCTGTCGTTGCCGGGGGCCAGAGGAATACCGTCGTTGACTGGTATGGCGCCGTGCTTGGCGGCGATGGCGGCTGGTAATCGAGCCGGTTGTTTTCAAGCAGTGAACGAAGAAGGCCGGCTATCCTGCTGGACAGCCGGCCTTCTTTAACAGGTCCGGTTGGTCAGGCTTCGGCCTTCCCTGTTGCTGTTGTTCCGTTATCGGTTTTCATCAGCGGCTTGATCGCGTTGCCCTCGCGGTTCTTGACCTTGTGCAGCGAGTCGCCGAGCTCTTCGAGCGCGAAGCTGTAGCTCTGGATCGGCTCGACCCGAACCTTGCCGCTGTGCAGGAGGTCGACGGCCTCGGGCCAGGTGTCCGGCGCCAGCCAGGAGTAGCGGATTGTCATGTCCTTGAGCATGCACTGGATGCCGCTGAAGCTGTGGACGTCGTCGTCGCCGGGAAGCCCGAAGATGACGACCGTCGAGGCATTGCCGGCGGTATCGATGCCGGACTTGATCGCCCCGAGGTTGGCGGTGGCGAGGATTGTACGGTCAGAGAGCTCGCCATCATTGTTATCCCGGATGAACTTGTCGAGATCCTCGACGTAGTTGGGAGACTCGGGGTCCTTGGTGTTGGCGATGAGGTCGGTGCCGAGCTCCTTGCCGACATCGAGTCGCTCGTCCCGGGTCCCCACGAGCAGCACCTTGCCGGCTCCGTAGACCTTCGCCATCTGTACCATCATGAGCCCGATGGGACCGGGTCCGAAGATGGTGACAAACTGGCCAGCCTCGATGTTCAGGTTCTTAACGGCATAGAGACCGCAGGCCAGCGGCTCGGCCGAGGCTGCGATGTCGAGGTCCATGTCCTGGGGCACCTTGACGGTCCAGTACCAATGCGAAGCGCAGTACTCGGCGAAACCACCGTCCTTCGTGATGCCAACGACGTCTCCAAGATCGACGTTGGAGAGCCCCTTCTGGGTCCAGGGTGAGTCAACATCGGACTGCACAGGATTGACGACGACCGGATCACCGACCTCGAACCCCCCTTTTTCGGCAGCAATTTCTCCGACCCTGGCGATTACGCCAGAGATCTCATGTCCGAGTACGAGCGGGTCCTCGGTTCCGACTGCGGCCTTACCGAAATAGTAGGAAATATCTGAACCGCAGATGCCGGTGGCGTGCACCTTGACGAGAACCTCCTCAGGGCCAATTTCCGGAACCGGTTTCGCCTCATCGAGAGTCATCTTCTCCGGCTCGTAGAAGACCTGGGCTTTCATCGTATCGGGAACGTCCATGTCATATTCTCCTTAAGAGTTCTGATTTCTGTTCTGTTGAATTGATTCCGCGTTTCCGCTCTCTCTGTACCGGGAGGCGGACCGACTATCCTAATACCCATGGCACCCGGCATTCAAGAGGGCAAAGGGCTCGAGTTCGCGGTTGGGAGAGAAAAAAAGAGCCGTCCTTCCCGGGGGAAGAACGGCTCTCTGAATTCATACTGTCAGCAGATCAACCGTCGACCTTCGCCAGCGTGGCGAGGATCATGCTGATGATCTGGTAGGGGTCGGCGTTGGAGGCCGGGCGCCTGTCTTCGAGGTAGCCCTTCCAGCCGTCGTTGACCGTACCGATGGGAATCCTGATCGAGGCGCCGCGGTCGGAGGGGCCGTAGCTGAACTGGTCGATCGACTGGGTCTCGTGCAGACCGGTCAGGCGCTGGTCATTGTGGGCACCGTAGACGGAGATGTGCTCCGCGTGGGTTTCCCTGAAGGCCTCGCAGATCGAGGTGATATAGGCTTCATTGGCTTCTGCCTCGCCACTTCCTTCGCGAATCTTCGTGGTCGAGAAGTTGCAGTGCATTCCGCTGCCGTTCCAGTCACCCTTGACCGGCTTCGGATGCAGGTCGACCGTGACGCCGTATTGCTCGGCGGTGCGATAGAGAAGGTAACGGGAGAAGACGGCGGCGTCGGCCGCGTTCTTGGCGCCCGTCCCGAAGATCTGGTATTCCCATTGGCCGAGCATGACCTCGGCGTTGATGCCCGTGACCTTGAGGCCGGCATCGAGGCAGAGGTCGAGGTGCTCTTCGACCAGTTGGCGAAGGACCACGTTGCCGTGGCCGACGGCGCAGTAGTAGGGCCCCTGGGGACCGGGATAGCCATCGGATGGGAAGCCGGCGGGTCTGTCACCGTCCATGAAGACGTATTCCTGCTCGAGTCCGACCCAGAGGTCGTCGTTGTCTTCCCAGCCGCCCCTGGTGTTGGAGGGGTGGATGGAACCATCGGTGTTCAGGACCTCGGCTATGACCAGGCAGGCGTTTCTCCTGCCCGGGTCGGGGATGATGTTGACAGGCTGCAGGAGACAGTCCGACGAGCCGCCTTCGGCCTGTTCGGTCGAGCTGCCGTCGAAAGCCCACTGAGGACAATCGTCCAGCGTGGGCTCGCTATCCTGCCAGATCACTTTGGTTTTACTGCGAAGATTGGCGGTCGGCTGGTAGCCGTCGTTCCAGATGTATTCAAGCTTGTAAGGAGTACTCATACTGTTTCCTTAAGAAAAAAAGAGGTAGAGAGCCCTGTAAAGAAGGGAAGTTTCGAAAAGTTTCAGACGAAAAGAGCCCGGAATTTACCACTAGCCATTCGCACTCATCAAGACAGTTTCTATCGACAAACAGGTCGGGATTCCGTGGGTTTCGGCAATTTTTCCTGTCTGGGCGGGTGCAGGGGTGCGGTGTGTAGCCCGGATTTTTTCTTGCACTCCCCGCGGGACTCAATAGAATCTCCGCTGCCGGTTTGCAAGTTCCTTCACGGGGATCGTTCCCCCCGTAGGAATTGGGGAAGAACGAATGCTCAGTATTTTCGTTTTTAAGCCCCTCGTTTTCTCCTCCCTGTTTTTCCAGGAGAGGTGAAAGGGGCGTTCGGGAGAATCATACCGGTGCATACCTTGATCCGATCCAGCCTTCGCAGTCTTTGCGCGCGTTGCAGGAGTTTATCTTCTTCGCCGTCTTATTCTGCACGGCTTCTGTTACGGACAGTCCTGCTTGTTGGAATGGTTTCTGCCATGTCAACAGCCCTGGTGTCCTGTGGCGGAGGGGATCGGCGAATGGGTGAGCGTGATGCGCTTGATTTCAGACGCAAGATCGTGCGGAAGAATTACAAGGTTCTTTCACCCGCCCAGCGCGCGAAGATCATGTATCACCCTGCCCGTACCCGGCGTGAGGTCCGGTCCACACTGGATAAATATATCCGTGAGACGGCCGATCTGCGTGCCAGGGAAACGGTTGAGCGTGTCAGCGGCATCAGAGCCGGCACTCGGCAGGGTTCTTCCGAAGTTAAAAGCGAACCTCTCGCAGATGAGTCTGTCCCGGATGATTCCAAGGCCGGGGAGCCCGAAAAAGGCTCTCCTGTTGAAGAGCCGTCAGGCGACTGATCGAGCCGGTTGAGCACTGCTCACCCGGTGAGATTTTTTATTGGTTTCTTTTACCGTCGGGCAGTTTTCTTCGCCTGACAATCAACGCAAGGATGTTTAGAGTATGATCTGCCAGGCGGTCGAGAATGGTGGTCCCGTAAGCCGAGTTGGTTTTCTCGTGCCGCAATGCGCCAGCGTCAAAGACGCTGGTAGATTATGAATTCGTGAAAATAAAAAGGAGTGAAGAGAAAATGGTTAAGATGAAAACTACCGCCCCCGTGGCAGAGCTTCCCGGTAAGCAGGAAAATGGTCAGGAAACAGTGACACCATCAAAAGAAACAACCCCCAAGGACGGTGCCCAGGCAACCCCGGGTTCTTCAGTCAACAGTTCGAAAGCCAAGAGCCCTTCCGGGGCTGCTGCAAAGAAGGCTGGCAAAGAAGCCAAGAGCAAGGCGCAGGCCCTCGATTTTGCTCTCGACCAGATTCAGCGAAAATGCGGCCAGGGATCCATCATGTTCCTTGGCGCTGATTACAAGGTCGACGTTGCCACGATTTCAACAGGCGCGCTTTCACTGGATGTGGCCCTGGGAGTGGGCGGAGTGCCGCGTGGGCGGATCGTCGAGATCTATGGGCCGGAATCCTCCGGAAAGACCACGTTAACCCTCGAGATCATTGCCAATGCCCAGAAGACCGGCGGGACGGCGGGCTTCATCGATGCCGAACACGCTCTTGATCCCGGCTATGCCCGCAAGCTCGGCGTGAACCTCGACACCCTGCTTGTCTCGCAGCCCGATTCAGGCGAGCAGGCTCTCGAGATTGCCGAGATGCTGGTGCGCTCCAATGCGATCGATGTCATCGTGATCGACAGCGTGGCAGCGCTGGTGCCACGGGCTGAACTGGAAGGAGACATGGGAGATGCCCACGTAGGCCTCCAGGCCCGGCTGATGTCGCAGGCTCTGCGGAAATTGGCCGGAGCGGTCAACAAGTCAAAGACCTGCCTGATTTTTATCAACCAGATCCGGGAAAAAATTGGCGTCATGTTCGGCAGTCCGGAGACGACCTCCGGCGGTCGCGCTCTCAAGTTCTATGCATCCGTCCGCCTCGACATCCGCAGGATCGGGGCGATCAAGGATGGCGACACCTTCCGCGGCAACCGTACACGGGTCAAGGTGGTCAAGAACAAGGTGGCTGCACCTTTCCGCCAGTCGGAGTTTGACATCATCTTTAACGAGGGAATCTCCTATAACGGGGACCTGCTCGATCTTGCTGTCGAAAATGAGATCGTCAAACGCTCCGGGGCCTGGCATTCCTTTGAGGATGCCCGCATCGGGCAGGGGCGTGACCGCACGGTTCAATTCCTTGCAGAGAATCCCGATATCCTCAAGCAGATCGAGCACCAGGTCCGTGAAAAACTCGGGCTTTGAGCGGTCTGGAGCCTCCGGTCTTCGACCAGCTCCCACTCCCCTTAAAGCCTCGGCGTATACTCCCCCGTAAGTTTTTGCTGGGGAGTTGGGGATCGTTGTTCGCCCCTGTTCGGACCCTGTGCTAAACTCACTGGACTTTCCGCAAGTTGGTACTGCTGACAGCGTTCTGTCATTTGTGCTATCTTTATTGCGGGCAACCGGGTGTTGCCTGTAAAAAACAGAAGACTTTAGTAAGCTGATTTGCAACGCAGTGCGTTGACAGGCAGTCTATAAGGTAAGGGCTGAAGGTCTTGTATCGTAAGCTCTTCGGTGTTTTTACCGTGTGTCCGGGAGGTTTCCACAGCGGCGGAATGCTCGCTGCGGGTTTTGATCAACCGGGTGATTCACCCACAGGTGGTTTTCCGTTTGCGTCCTGGTCGCATCCGCTCTTCTTACAATCGCCTTCTTACAAGCAGTTAAACGGATAGTTCGAATGCAGAAGACTGAACTCGGTATGAAAAGGGAGCCTGCCCATTGGAGGGAGGACCGACAGAGCGGCGCAATGCTGATCATTGCCCTGGGGGTCCTGACTCTCCTGGCTGTCCTGGGAGCTTCTTTTGCCCAGTTGATGCGGCTGGAGCGGAAAGCAATCGACAACTACGTTGACGCTCAACGCATGGAGATGGTGTCGAATTCAGCGCTCGACATGATGATTGCCAAGCTTCACGAGGCGAGTAATCACTATTCATGGTCCTTCTACGGCAATACCGACTGGTTGTTCAAGATCGCCAAGGAAGATGACCTCGCGCACGGCCGTGCGGGTATCGAGAATCCAAGAGTCGGCAGGTGGGGTACCTACCTCGAGAAAGCCGGGACCCGGTTTCAATACAAGACGAAGGTTATCGACACGAACGCCCAGATCAACCTGAACGGGCGCCAGGACACCCTTGCCAGGATGCTCGACAACCTGGGCGTGATTATCGAAAAGAGTGACCGTCTCAAGCGCCGCTGGGATGGAGTCGAGGTGACAAACCCCTTCTATACCGGGCCGAACCGGACCGGCAAAAAGCTGACCGGGGTGGATATCATGCTGTTTCGCCAGCGGCTGGAAGGGCAACGCTTCCAGTCCAAGAACCAGCTGCGCCAACTCCTCGGCGATGAGAATTTCAACATCGTCAAGGATTTCATTACCTGCCACTCCTGGCTCGATCCTTACACCTACAAAGCCGATGACGGGCAGGATGAGGTCAGGGACCTCGCTCTGGGAATGACCAGGCAGGCTCCTGCCGGAGGAGCGGGAGGTGGCGATGCGCTGGGAATGCCCAGCGCAGTGGGCTCGCCGAGACTCGGTCACGAACCCCGCCATCCGATCAACATCAACACGGCCCCGCCAGAGGTGTTGATGGCCTGTTTCATGGGGTTGGCCGGCCGCAGGACTTTCCCTTATTCCAGTCTTGGATTCAGAGGGCAGGTCAAGGCTGTCGACCAGGGGGCACAGATCCTCGGAGAGCGCGTATTGGCAGAAGAAGAAGTCCGTGATGTGACTCCGCGCCCGGTATTTGTCTATACCCCGGCACTCAAGGAGGAACATGCCAAGAAGATCGTCGAGAAAATCCTGGTTGAGCGGAAGGTTGCCCGCCGGTTTTTCCGTACCTGGCGAACCAATGATCCCAGTCAGCCCGGGTTTGAAGATTTTATCGATGGGCTCGATGAGAGCTTTTTCCCAAGCTTCAATGAAGTGGAATTCATCATCGATCCCGACCAGCCCAATCAAAAGGTGATTGGGAACCAGATAACCGGTGGAGGGGCCACCCCCATCGGCAGGCTCTGGCAGAAGGGGACGGCCCAGGGAGCCGAGCGGAACACCTTCCGCAAGCTCGGACTTGCCGTTCATGACAGCAATGCCTGGTATTACGAACTCATCAAGGGCGTCATCAAGGCCAACTTCAACCCCAATACCAGGATCTCCCGCTACAATCCGAATACTCCTGTCTACCTGCCTGTGGACAAGTCGGACCTGGTCTGGGCTGATCCCATCAGCAAGCCGGTTCCTCTCCTGAAGAAAGGCCACACCACCGAGTTCTGTTTCGGGCCGATGGGTACTTTTGAGATCACCACTCTTGGACAGATGGTCGGAAATTCAGTGGGGAACTTCCTCGACCAGAGAAGAACAGTGGTTGGTAATCGCAGGAATGCAGCGCCTGCCGAGCTCTATCCATTCCAGCGCAAGGTCAGGACTGTAGTCAAAGTGTTCGATGTCCTCAGGCATACGAACCAGTTCCATTTTGAGAAGTCATTCAAAGCTCGCGGCTTCACAAGCAGTGATGATCGTAAGTTTGTCCAGACATGGCCTGAGCCAATGAATGCTCTTACAGAGCTTTACACCCAGGGTTCTCGCCGGGATGGCCGTGTAGAACTTGCCGGCCTTCTCGATGGCCGCCGCCAGCAGACGGCCTACAACAGCAGGATCCAGATGTTCGGCCTGGACCCGAGCATCCTCGCTGAGCATTCCTTTTCCGAGAGGGATCCTCAGAATGTCAGCCGGCTTCGCAGGTCCCTGCAGGGAAGCGGGGTAAGCTTCTTCGGTGACGAGGTCAGCGATGCTCTCAAGGGAGTGTTTGATTTCAACTTCAGCCGCTACCAGAAGAAATACAGGGAGTTCTACCGCCTGAAGATTCTGCAGAACCTCAACGTGTTCAGGGGCAACAGGGCTTCGCAGTACTCTGACCCGATTGTCGGTAAGGAAGAAATCGGCACTGATCTCCTGCCTGACGGATTTAATACCAGCCTTTTCAGGATGCAGCACCTCGGCAACCGCCTCCTGGTTCTGCCCGCGCGCCAACGCATCGGAGAGGTGGGACTCGGTGGAGGGAATATCCGGGTCGGGTCGTCCGGGGTTGGCAGCCGGGGGCGGAATGTCATCGGCAACGTTCCTTATTACCGCGGTGGGATCGGGTTCTGGACCAAATTCGAGTTTGACGGCGATGATCCTGTCTTCAGCGGCTTGATCGGCTGTACCCAGGTGATCAAGGAGGTGTTGCCGGCACCCCAGGAATTTTCCGGATCAGAAGGCACCCAGTTCTTCCTCTTTAAGAACACCACCGGGCAACTGCGACTCGTACGGATGTATTACCACCAGGCCTTCCCGGAGGGAGGAGCAGCAGCCGGCGGCGCAGGCGCAGGAGGCAGGCTCTATCCCGACCCCGGCAGCGGTGCGGATGGTGCTCCCAACCAGGGGGAAAACCCACTCCTTGAGCATCTCGACCAGAAAAAGATCATCTCACGGGCTGATATCGTTACTGATATCAGGCATTTCAAAGCTCATGAATGGCATCACATCGCTTTTGACTGGGATGATGACAACCCGGTTTTCCCCATCCGCCTCTACATTGACTTCAAGGAGGTCACTACAGGCGGGACTCCAAGGAGGGCTCAGCAGCTTATCGATGGCGAGCCGAACTCATGGGTTCGCCTGAACCAGCGCCAGCCGATCGATGGCTTGATGGTCGGCGGAATCGTTCGTAACCAGGGTGTGTCCGATGCCGGAGTGTTCAAGTGGTTTACCACGACGGCCAAGACCGGCCGTGGAGGCGTCTCGGTGGCGGCACCATCTGTTAAGCGGATCATTGCCAACGCGACGATCGACGAGTTGATCGTCTACCAGGGGACCTTCCCGCAGGTGAAGCGCTACTACGGCGCAAACGCCGGGGCAGGATATTTCACCCAGCGTACCGGCGAATACGCCAACCTCTTCGAGGTGCCTTTGCCCCCAGGGGTAAACTCTCTCACCTTGCGTTCGCTGGACTGGACAGCCTACTACCCGACGACCTACACTGATTCACTACCGAATTCCTCCGCCGTGCAGGTTCGTAGTACTCCACTGGAGTGCGAGGTTAACTTCAAGACCACGCGAGGGATCGGCCGCCTTGGTGAGGCCTGGCGTATGCCGAGCACCCCCAGCCCGATAGCGAACAAAAAGCTCCTCAGGGAGGATACTGGCATCAAGGGAGCAAACGCGGAACTGGTCTACAAGTTTTACCTGAAGGGCGCCAAGTCGCTGTCGGGCAACACCGCCGGCGGCGTTGTGCAGACCCCGGTCATTGATGATGTGACCCTGTCATACTATTTGCCAAATCCGAAAATTCTTCTGCAAGAGGATGTAGATTGATGCAGTTTGAAAAATGTTTCACGCCTGCGCTGACGTATTTTCTGCTCGCGGTTTTTTCCTGCAGCCCGGGAGTCAGCCAGGAAGATCCCAATGAAGATGTCGCATACAGGCCCTATCTCGAGCTCGTCGGCTCCGAGTATGCAGCTGCCCCCAAGGGTGGAAAGCAGACCCTGAAGCTCAAGCTGAATTTCTCGGCAGATCTTCCCCTTGGAACCAAGATCCAGATGGACCTCGTTCACAATGGGCTTCCCCTGATCGGCGAGACCATTTTCTTTGATTTTAAAACGGCCAAACGCAAGGGATTCATCTACGAGTGGACGCCGAAGAAAAACCTCGGCGTCGATAATTATTACCTGAGGGTCCAGGTTGATCTTCTCAGCCAGGTTGCAAAGGTTCGCAGGGAATTCGCCACGAAGGCGAAGATCTTTCCGCCGAAGGCAAATCCCCTGGTGTGGCTTTACGGCCAGGAAGAATATGCCATCAAGGTGGGGACAGAGGCAGAGCTCCAGGCCCAGCAGGAGAGGATGTGTACCGTCTATGACGACTTCATCAATGAGCTCGCAGGTAATTGGAATGATCTGAAGAAGAGCCTGGATGGCGTTCGGGAAGGGAAGAAATTTTCCAACGCCGGAGCGGTAGACCGGAAGGCCCTGGAGAATTTCATCAGGGAATGGCGCCGGAAGCAGGGAACTACGCAGAAAGGGATTCTCCGCGATTTCCCTGAGAAGTGGCCGGCCGTTCATTCAAAGTCTCTTACCGCACACGCCAACCTGCTCCGGCTCGGACGCATGGTTTCCAAGCGTTCGGTGGGCTACCAGCATGACCTCGAAAAGGAGCTCCAACTGGAGCGGATCAATCCACGCCTGAACCCCAGGGACAAGGAAGACGCGGTCCTGCAGTTCTTTGACTATGGCTATCGCTACAAGGTGTCCAAGGACAGCCTCAACCGGACGATGGACAATATCTACCGCCTGGTCTGCCCTGAAGAGGAGGAAGAGGAAGCCGGGACTGCTCCCGCAGAGAAAGAGGGTGGTGAGGGCGCCGGAGAGAAAGAAGAAGGGGGCGGCAGGTAAGGGCGTTTTTCCTTCCGCAGCCGGGGCCGCTCAGTTCGCCATCGTCGTCCCGATGTCGCTTCTTGAATGCAGGCCTTCAAAGGAGATGGACTCAAGCGCCTTGTAGGCTTCCGCTCTTGCAGCCTCCCGATTATCTCCAAGTGCAGTGATCCCGAGGACACGGCCGCCGGCGGTAACCAGTGTTCCGGATTCATCCTGGCCTGTCCCTGCATGGTAAATCCACAGGGCCTCCGCCTCCCCGTTCTCCCTGGCCTTGTCGATACCTGTAATGGGGAGGCCTTTGTCGTAGGATCCCGGATAGCCGCCTGATGCAGCCACGATGCAGACGGCATCTCTTTCATCCCATTCCAGGACAAGGTTTTCCAGACCTCCGGGTACACTGGCGGCTTCGAAAACAGCCAGGGGATCGGTCTTCAGCCGCGAGAGGATCGACTGGGTCTCGGGGTCCCCGAACCTCGCATTGTACTCGAGCATCATGGGGCCATCTTCTGTGAGCATGATCCCGGCGTAGAGTACGCCCTTGAAGGGAAGGCCTTCCTGTGCGAGGCCTTCGACGGTTTTGCGGATGACCCGGTCGAGGATGTTCTGTACGAGGGGGTCGCCGAGAGAATAGTAGGGAGAGTAGGAACCCATTCCACCGGTATTGGGCCCTTCATTCCCGTCAAATGCGGGCTTGTAATCCTGGGCGGTCTCGAGCGGAAGGTAGTGGGTGCCATCGGTCAGCGCCATGATTGAGATCTCGCTGCCGGTGAGGCAGTCTTCGATTAGGACCCGCGCTCCGGCCTCGCCAAAGCTGCGATCAACCATGATGTCTTTAACAGCCGCCGCTGCGGTGGCGCGGTCATGGGC
The DNA here is from genome assembly GCA_046582735.1 of Planctomycetota bacterium. Taxonomy (GTDB): domain Bacteria; phylum Planctomycetota; class UBA8108; order UBA8108; family UBA8108; genus UBA8108. The sequence goes on along the minus strand of JAYGDV010000378.1, from coordinate 8,948 downwards.
AACGATGACTCCCTTGCCGGCCGCCAGGCCATCTGCCTTGACGACCATCGGCAGAGGACGCTCGTTGACATGGGCGAGAGCAGATTCGCTGTCGTCGAAGATCTCGAAGGCGGCGGTGGGGATCTCATGCCGGCAGAGAAACTCCTTGCAGAAGATCTTGCTGCCCTCGAGCTGGGCTCCTCCCTTGCCCGGGCCGAAGATCTTCAGGCCCTCGCCTTCGAAGAGGTCTACGATCCCGGCGACCAATGGAGCCTCCGGGCCCACAATGGTGAGGTCGATCGATTCATTCCTGGCAAAATCCAGGAGCCGTTCGATGTCATCTCCTGCGATATCCACGCATTGAGCTTCCTCAGAGATGCCTGCGTTACCCGGGGCGCAATAGATCTCCGGCTGCGAAGGAGATCTCGCAATGGCCGACACGATCGTGTGTTCCCGGCCACCGGATCCAACGACAAGGACTTTCTTCCTCTCACTCATTTCCGAACCCCGGTTCTCTCAAGACAGATCCTGTTTAGCCCGCCACCTATACCCCGGCACCAGGGCCCGAAGGCAGTCGGCCACTGTTTTCACGCGGCCTAGGTGTCTGCGCCGCCAGATTGTAACCACTTCCTCTTCCACCACCACGAGAAAAGAGCCAGCATACAGAGCGCGGCGGCGGGCAGGAGCGAGGTTTTCTCATGGGGTGTAAATGCCAGCAGGAGAGCCGCGTCAAAGAGGACCAGGGAACCGAGCGCCTTGCGAACATAGGTGGTCGCGGGGTGAAGGTTTTCCTGGTTTTCAGCAGCCAGCAGGATTGCCCGAAAAAGGAAACCAGCCAGTACCAGGTTGGCGATCCAGTTAAGCCAGGAGCCGGGATTCATGGCTATCATGATTACGGGAACCAATAGCAGTGGGTGCACCAGCGCTGCGAAGGTGCGTGGCTTGTAGGGATTGTCTTCCAGGCGGCTGACAGCGGTGACTACGCTGATGAACACCCCGAGAATGAGAGCCGGCGCCAGCAACTCGACAGTTGAGATGATCTGGAGGAAAGAGACGTCGGATCCTCCTGCAACGGTTGCGCCGACCAGGAAATTCCCGCTTCTGCACCAGCCCATCAGCACATCTCCGATGACAGGTATGTTTTTTGCGCCGATGTTGTAGAGCAGCGCGAAGAGAATGACCAGTCCGGCGGGCCAGAACGCATCACCGCACAGAAAGCCCAGACCGAGGGCAAACCCGGCAAGACCTGCAGCCAGCCAGGCGGCGTGGGCCGGCGGTACAGCGCCGCGGGGAAGGGGTTTCTGCGGCGCTCCGGTTCGATCCTTCTCGAGGTCGAAGAGGTCATTGCTTACCATTCCCGCACTGTAAAGACAGACGGACATCACAGCCACCAGCAGGGCTGGAAGTGGGGCCTCGTCCTTCTGCAAAACGACCACAGCAAGGGCGAAGCCGGCAAAGCTGTCGGCCAGCGCTGTCGGTACCAGGTAGATTCGGCAGAGTTCGAGGTAGGGGCGCATAAGGGAGAACCAGGGAGGGTAGTAGTTTAAGGATCTGGATTTTAACTTCTCTAGCGAGGTTCGTCAGCAAGGATACAGCCACAGACTTTCTTTGTTGTTTAGGACTTTGCGCCTGTCTGTCGTCTGGCTACACTGATTTTCCCGGCAGGAGGAAGCAACGTTTTCATGCAGGAGAGGCTCGCTATGAGATCAGATCGTCAGAACCTGTCACGGCGCGGCTTCCTTTCGAGTTCCGTCTCCCTGCTGGCGCTCCCTTCATTCATTCCCGGCCTGGTTTCCGCCAGTCCGGCTGAGCGTCTCGTGGTGGGGCATGTCGGAATCGGTGGCCGGGGGGGGAGCCTGCTGGGCATGACCCGTGGGAATGCCCAGGTTGAGGTGGGAGCACTCTGTGATGTCGACAAGGGACACCTCGGGAGGGCTCACAAGGCGGCCGGCGGCAGTCCGCAGCTGGCAGCTGATTACAGGAGGGTGCTGGATAACAAAGCCCTCGATGGGATCGTGGTCGCTGCCCCCGACCACTGGCACTCGACGATGACGATAGCCGCCTGCCGTGCCGGTAAGCACGTCTATTGCGAAAAACCCCTTTCACACAATATTGCCGAGGGGCGCAGGGCGGTCAGGGCGGCCCGCAAACACGACCGGATGGTGCAGGTGGGTATCAACCATCGCTCGGCGGAATACGTTCGGCATATCGTTCGCCTGGTCCGTGGGGGAGCTATCGGCAGGGTGCACACCGTGAAAAACTGGATGTGGACCAACAAGGTAGAGAAACGGACCCCTGCTCCAGGGAAGATCCCGGCCTCTCTCGATTATGATTCCTGGCTCGGTCCGGCTCCCGAGGCCGTCTACCACCCGGCGAGGGTGCACTACAATTTCCGCTGGTGCAGCGATTACGCCGGTGGCTACATGACGGATTGGGGAGTGCATATGTTCAACGTGGTCACCTTTGCCATGGGGATCGACCACAAGGGGCCTGAGAGCGTCGAGGCGCAGGGGACCTATGCGAAAGACAATATCTACGACTTCCCGGTCTCCATGAAGGCCCGCTGGGAGTTTAAGGACCCCGATTTCACCCTCACCTGGGACCAGCCTGAAAAGGGTGGCGATGTTCTTCCCGGGGAGCGTTATGGAATGACCTTCTATGGAGAAGATGGAGAGCTGCGCACGGGCTTCGGCAATGGAAAGTGCAAGTTCTTCCGTGATGGCAAGGAGGCTCCTCTTCCGCGTGAGCCGGCCAGTGTCGATGTTCCTGGGAGTCCCGGGCATATGCAGAACTGGATAGACTCCATCCGCAAGAGCGAGCTTCCGATCGCAGATGTCGAGATCGGCCACCGCACCACCAGCCTTTGCCTGCTGGGGAATATCGCACTTCGCGTCGGGCGCAAGCTTCGCTGGGACTGGCACAGCGAGCGCTTCTATGCTGATCCCCCCGCTGATGCCCTCCTGGGGCGCGAGGCGCGACCGGCCTACAGGATCTGAGAGGGTTGCTGAGCCGTGCCCGAGCTACCTGAAGTAGAGACTGTCCGAAGAGGCCTCCAGCGAATGCTGAAGGGTAAGACCATCGAGGGCGTCGATGTGAGGGAAACGAGGCTGCGCTATCCGGTCGATGCCCCGAGGCTCAAGAGAGAGCTGGCGGGACGCCGGGTGAAGGATCTTCGGCGCAGGGCGAAGTACCTGCTGATCCTGCTCGAGGCTGAGGGGGCCCGGGAGGAGGCGTTTCTCGTTATCCACCTCGGGATGAGCGGCAGGGTTTATTTCTCAGACAGGGCAGAGGCGCCGCGCCCCCATACCCACGTCATCTTCACCATCAGCGGAGGAAGGGAGCTTCATTTCTGCGATCCCCGGCGTTTCGGATTCGTTGACCTCGTTTCCTCTGCCGGGCTCGAGGCCGACAGGAGATTCAGCAACCTCGGGGTTGAGCCGCTCTCCAGGGAGTGCACTGCCGAGTATTTCTTTGAGTGTTCCCGGAAGCGGCGCCAGCCGGTGAAGAACTTCCTCATGGACAGCCGCAGGGTGGTGGGAGTCGGAAATATCTACGCCTCCGAGGCGCTCTTTCTCGCCGGGGTCCATCCCCTGAGGGCTGCGGGCAGGATCAGCCTTCAGCGCTGGGAGCGAATTACCTCCGTGGTGAAGGAGGTTCTCAGCGAGGCTATTCGCCAGGGCGGAACGACCCTCAATGACTTCGAGGGGCCGGACGGGACAGCCGGCTACTTCCAGGTTTTCCTGCGGGTCTACGGACGTGAAGGAGAGGAGTGCCTCGAATGCGGCGCGGTTGTGAGAAAGAAGGTGCTCGCGGGCCGCTCTACTTTTTATTGCCCCCGTTGCCAGCGCTGAACGAAGAGGCAGCCCTAGGTGGGTTCGTAGTAGCGGATCTCTGTGCTTGCGGCAGAGACCTGCCGCAGCTCCTCGATCCCGGCTATTTCTCCGGTAGCCAGGGCCTGCAGGAGGATATTGCCTTTGCTGGTAGCCTCGACCGGCCCGGCCACCAGCGGGATCCCCAACTCCCGGGCAGTAAGGCGGTTGAGAAGGCTGTTTCGGCTGCCGCCGCCGATGACATGGAGGCGGCTGATTGGCTCGGGGGAAAACCCGCCCGCCGCCCGCACGACCGCGGCGTATTTCCTCGCCAGCGACTCGATGATGCAGCGAAGGATATCCTCCCGGCTCCCGGGAACCTCCTGGGATGAGTTGAGGCAGGCCTCCCGGATCCGGGCAGGCATGTCGCCCGGAGAGGAGAAGACGGGATCGTCGGGGTCGATAAACGACCGGGCGGGGGGAGCATCCTCCGCCATCCTTGCCAGCTCCTCGTACCCTGTCTCCATCCCCTCCTGTGACCATTGGCGGCGGCATTCCTGGACCAGCCAGAGCCCGGTGATAATCGCCAGGAAGCGGTTCCTTCCGAAAGCCCCGGCCTCGTTGGTGAAGCCCTGCTCAAGGGCATCGCCGGAGAGAATCGGGGCTGTGGTCTCAATACCCAGCAGGGACCAGGTTCCGCTCGAGAGATAGGCCCAGCCTCCGGGCTCGGTCGCCGGGCAGCTGGCTACGGCGGAGGCGGTGTCATGGCTGGCAGCAGCGATGACGGGGCAGGGGCTGGTCAAGCCTGCCTTGCGGGCAACCTCTGACTTGACCTCGCCCGTTACCGTTCCCGGCTCCACCAGCTCCCCGAAGATGCCGGCCGGCAGGCCTGCCTTCCGTGCCAGGTCGAGATCCCAGGTTCTTTCGCTGCTTCCAATGAGCTGGGATGTGCTGGCGATTGTCAGCTCAGAGGCCGGCCGCCCTCCAAGGAGGCAGGCCACGAGGTCGCCAATGTGGAGCAGGTGGCGTGCCTTGCCAAGCGTGTCGGGGGCGAGCCGATTTTGTGCCGTGAGTTGAAAGAGCGTATTGAAGTCGATCAACTGCACTCCCGTCCTGCTGAAGAGTTCCTCCCGGCTCATGATGCTGGCGGTAAACCGCCCGGCCTCGCCGGCATGACCCTCGTCGCGGTAGTGGACCGGGTTTTCAACCAGCAGGCCATTTTCGTCGAGCAGGCCGTAATCAACTCCCCAGCTGTCGACGGCGATTCCGTCGAGTCGCCCGGCGTTTTGCGCGGCGGCCTTCCTGATTCCCTCGTGGACCTCGTTCATGAGGGAGGGGAAGTCCCAGCGCAGGCGGCCATCTGAGTTCTCGGTTTTATTCGGGAAGCGATGGACCTCCTCGGTGCTGAGTTTTCCATCCTGGAGCTGCCCGAGAATGGCGCGGCCGCTCTCAGCTCCAAGGTCGATTGCCAGGTAGGTTTTTCCCACGGGTTGCGGCTCACGTTTTTTGAGGTGTACAGGCGAGGAGGTCCCGCGCCCTTGCAAGAAAAGGTAGCATAAGCATAATACCACCAGCTTATCTACCGAACAGGGGGCTGAACATTGTCCAGGAACGTCACGATCTTCCTTCCCGGAGACTACCGGGAGCTGCCCAATGAGTGGGCCAGGCCCCAGGTTAAATCCACCGTAGCGAACCTCAAGAAGGCGCTTCGCAAGCTGGGCCGTAAGCCCCGCCTCATCGACATCTTTCTCACCCGGCCCGACCAGTCGATCTCCGAGCTGGGACAGATCGACGATCCGATGGTGGGGGTCTTTGTACACTGGGCCTACGGGCCGCATACCTGCGATGGAGTGGTCGGCAAGGACAATCCCCTTCTGCTGGCGAGTAACTTTTCGGGCACCTGGCCGGGGCTGGTTGCTCTTCTGAATACCGGCGCCTGCCTCGAGAGCGTGGGCCGTAAGTTCTCCAGGATCTGGAGCGATACGGCTGACTGGACAAAGGACAGGGCCTTCATGGATCGTCTCGATGAGTGGTGCTCGACCGGTGCCATTCGTTACCGCGAGGATGAGCTCCACCTCTCTGCGGAGGTGAGCCCCGAGGCGAAGAAGGTTGCCGACCGAGTGGTTGCCGATATTCGCAAGCGCAGAATCCTGGCACTGATGCTCGGTGACACATCGATGGGCATGATCAACGGCTACTTCGGCCCCCGGCTGTTGAGCAAGATCGGCTTTGCTGAGCACCAGGTCGACCAGGCCTGGATTCTCGAGCGCCTGACCCATGTCGATGAAGATCGTGTCGAAAAGGCCCTGCAGTTCTGCCTCGACAAGGGGGTCCAGTTTCACTGGCAGGAGGGTGATGCAGAGGATTTTACCGAAGAGGCAACCCGTGAGCAGCTGCGCATGTATATCGCTGTTCTTAGCCTCGTTGAGGAGTTCAAGGCGGATTGTGTCGGCTGGCAGTACCAGCTCGGGCTGCTGCCCCTGCTGCCTCCGTCTGATTTCTGCGAGGGCCTGCTCAACTCAGCCTGCCGGCCGGAATCAAGCGGCCAGCCGATCATGACGGCCACGGAGGCCGACCAGGGAAACCTGGTTCCCATGGAGCTGATGAAGCGGATCCTCCAGCGCCGGGGCCTGCACCCGGAGGTCATGTTTCACGATGTAAGGTGGGGGGGCGAACACAACGGTCGTTTCCTCTGGGTCCTGCTCAACTCGGGATCCTGCGGCGCCTACGCCTTCAACCACGATCCCACCACCCTCAAGGGGGTCCACTCCTACCGCCAGCCTGCAGGTTACTTCCCGATACCGGGAGGAACCTTCGCCGGGGAGAGCCGCGCCGGGGAAATCACCTGGGCACGAGCCTACATCCGCGATGAAGAGCTCTGGATGGATATCGGCCGCGGCAAGGTGAGGAAATTGCCTGCGCCGAAGCGCGATGAGTGGTGGGAGGGAACCACCAGGCAGTGGCCCTTTATGGCCGCTGATCTTGGCTGCTCACAGGAGACGATCATGGCGCATTATCTCTCGAACCATATTGCCGTGGCCTACGGGGATATCTTCGGAGAGTTGGTGTCGGTATGCCGGAGCCTTGGCTTCAAGGTGAGAGTTCTCAAGGGCAGCAGCAAGGTATAGGGCTGCAGACCCTATTTCGTTGTGAGCCCCGGCCACTTACCATCCCTGAGCGGCTCCAGCTTCAGCTTCGCCGGATCGAGGACAACGTATTTTACCCTGCGCCTGTGATAGGTGTAGGTGATGTGGACAAGTCCATCGGAGGCCTGGATCACCGCGGGATAGGAGTGTTCGCCGCGCTGGTTCTCGAGGATGAGAGCGGCCTGCCATTTCTTACCGTCGGAGCTGACCGCCACGTTGAGCATTTCCCTGCCCCGGGGTCTTGAGAGTGCACGGGTGGTGTGATTGTAGACCAGCAGGTGACGGCCATCGCTGAGGGTCACTCCATCTGCGCCCGCGTTCGGATTGGGAAGCGAGGTGGCGGTCATCCTGCTCCAGGTCTTGCCGTTGTCTTCTGACCAGGTCTGGGTCAGGCGGCCCTGCTGGCTGCGGCAGAGAGCCTGCAGGCGCCCGTCTGCGTGGTGGAAGATGGTCGGCTGGATCGCTCCGAAGCTCCTGTCCTTGTTGACCACACCTGTGCTGCTCCAGGATTTCCCGAGGTCCCCGGTGAATTCGAAGTGCACCTTCCAGCCGGCGTGCTCGGTGGATGAGGGGCAGAGCAGGAGCCCCTTGTCGAGTTCGATGGGCTTGTTTTTGACCGGCCCGATGACGCCCTTGCCGAGCCGGCGCTGCTTCGTCCAGGTTTTTCCCCCGTCAGCGGATGTGACGAGCTCGCCCCACCAGGCGCCTGGGTTCGGCCCGACCTTGAAAAAAAGCAGCAGCGGGCTGCCGGCCGGCTGCCGTGGCTGGAAAAGTACCGGGTTCCAGCAGGGATGGCGTTTGCCGGGTCCCTGGACTCCATTGGCAACCTCAACAGGAGCCGACCATTTACCTTTTTCCCGGCGCGAGATCCAGATTCCGACATCCTTGTTTCCTTCATTTGTTCCGCCGAACCAGGCAGCCACCAGGGTCTTGCCACTCTCGACGATCGTTGAGGCATGGCAGCTCGGGAAGGGCGCTTTCTCGTAGATCAGCTCACGGGTCAGTACTGCATCATCGGCCTGTGCGCAGGCGCAGGTAAAGAGCAGGCTAAGGGCAGGCAGGAACTTCATCTTTCAGCCCTTCTTGCCGGTGGTTTTCTGGCCTTTTGCGACCATGGAATTGAAAAGCTTCAGCTGCTGGGCGAGGGCTGCGACGCGGTCCTTCGGCTTACCGCGGGCCTCCAGCATTACCCAGCCGGAGTAGTCCATCCTGACGAAGAGCTCCATGAGCTTCTCGTAGGGGTAGTTCCTGTCCTCGAGCTCACGTACGTGGGCCGTGGCTCCAAAACGTTTCTTGACCAGGTCGAAGTTGTGCTCGAGTCCCTTGCCTTCGAGATCCTGCCCGTTGGAGTTCCAGCAGACCGCGACGTTCTTGTTCTGTGCGACATCCATGATCTTGCGGATGGTCGGCAATTGGGAACACTGGCCGTGGACCTCCAGGCGGATTTCCTGTCCCCAGCCATCGGCGAATTCTCCGAGCTGGTTGAGGGTTTTGCCGATCTGTTCGATGGTCTTTTCTTTTTCGACTCCCTTGTGGAAGCGGTCAGGCTTCACCTTGACACCGGTTCCGCCTGTATCGTGGCTGAGCTTGATGAAGGCCTTGGTCGCCTCGACCGCTTTTTTGACAACATCCGGATTCGGATTGTCATAGCGCTCATTGCTGCCGATACCAACCATGGTCACCGGGCTGTCAGCGAATCTTTTCCTGACCTCTTTTCTCTTTGCGGCGTTGAGGGAAGGCTCCACCTTGTGGGCATGGGTGGTCCTGAGCTCAACCCCGAGCACCTTGCTCGCTGTGCAGTTTTTGATAAGGGTGGGAAGATCCCAGTCCTGTCCCCAGAGGTAGGTTACCAGCCCGAACCTCATCGCTGAGCCGGGAGCTGGTAGCGCACCCTGCAGGAGGTTTACGGGTGAGGCCAGCAGCGCCGCGGCGGCCGCAGTTGAACCCTTTAAAAAAGTTCGTCTCGATTCTATGGAATTCATTCTGCAAGTCTCCATGGAGGTGTTTTCGGAAT
>JAYGDV010000377.1:0-8845 GCA_046582735.1 Planctomycetota bacterium | reverse complement strand
TTTTTCTCATCCGGCTCATGGGATTCTTCTGCCGTAAGCCGAAAGCCCTCCAGGACATCAACCGGGAGGGATACGTCGCCCTCGACCTCCGCGTGCACCAGGGTGACGTAGAGATGGTTCGACGAGGCAAGAGCGAGAGCGTAAATGGATGCCCCGCCGACAACAAAAACCTCATCATCTTCACAAGCAGCTTCAAGAGCAGCATCGAGGGACTGTACCACCAGGCAACCCTCTGCCCTGTACCCGGGATCCCGGGTCAGCACAATACTGGTACGCCCGGGCAGCGGCCTGCCGATCGACTCCCAGGTCTTGCGGCCCATGATGATGTGATGCCCCATGGTCAGGGCCTTGAAGCGCTGCAGGTCGGCGGAGAGGCGCCAGGGGAGATCTCCATCGCGGCCGATGATGCGGTTCTCGGACATGGCCCAGATGCAGGAAAGCTTCATACCGCGACCGGCGCCTTGATATGCGGATGGGGGTCGTAATCTTCTAGGAGGAAGTCTTCAAACCGGAAGGAGAAGATGTCCTCCACCTCGCGCTGGATCTTCATAGCAGGCAGCGCCCGGGGCTCCCGGGACAGCTGCAACCTGGCCTGGTCAAGATGGTTGGAATAGAGATGGACGTCGCCGAAGGTATGGACAAATTCCCCCGGCTGGAGACCCGTCACCTGGGCCATCATGAGCAGCAGCAGGGAATAGCTCGCTATATTGAAGGGCACACCGAGGAACACGTCGGCGCTTCGCTGATAGAGCTGGCAGGACAGCCTGCCCTCTGCGACATAGAACTGGTAGAGCAGGTGACAGGGAGGCAGCGCCATCGACTCCAGCTCGCCAACGTTCCAGGCGCTGACAATAATTCTGCGGGAGTCGGGGTTCTCCCGGATCTGCTCGACCACCTGCGAGACCTGGTCAATCGCCTCGCCTCCCGGAGCTGCCCAGGAGCGCCACTGGTGGCCGTAGACCGGCCCCAGGTTGCCATCCTCATCGGCCCATTCATCCCAGATACCGACCCCGTTCTCCTTGAGATAGGCTGTATTGGTATCTCCCTTGAGAAACCACAACAGCTCATGAATGATCGAGCGAAGGTGGAGCTTCTTGGTGGTGAGCAGCGGAAACCCGCGAGAGAGATCGAAACGCATCTGGTGTCCGAAGACACTGGTGGTTCCGGTGCCGGTACGGTCACCCTTTTCGACACCCTCATCCAGAATACGATTCAAAAGGTCAAGATACTGTCTCATGACTCAACCACTACTCCTGAGAAGTTCCGCCAGGATAACCGGATCCTCCCCGGTTTGTTCAGCATATTCATCACGGGTCGGCAGCAACCGCACCCGCAACTTGTCTTCGTGGTGCAGTGCAATATCCTCGAGGCGATGGTCCACGAAGGGATTCCTGAATCGTTCCAGCACATCGTGAGCGAAACCCTCGGCATCCTCCACCCGGTCTCTCACAGTCGGTACTATCTCCTGAAAGAGCAGGTCGTGCAACCAGGAACCTATCCGGGAATCTTCCACGGCCTCGCGCACAGTGGAGAACCCGGCGGGTAAAGCCTTCGCAACAAGTGCCGTGTGGGCGCCATTGAGGATCCGCACCTTGCGCAGGGCATAGGGCGTCACGTCATCTACCGCTCGAATAGCCGGATGGGAAAACAACCCCAGCCTGCCGCCATGATTCTCAACTGCAAAGAGGGCGAAGGGCTCACAGGCAATCACAAGGGGATCCTCCTCGAGCAGGGGATGGGCCGCAGGGCGTCCGGTTACAATCCGGTCGACCAGGTTCTCATGCCAGGAACATTCCTTAGCCATCCAGCGCAAAAATTCAAGCGGCAGCCCCCAGCTCTCGCCGAGCCCGAGGACAATCCCTCGCAAGGTGCTGGCATTGTGTTCAATCAATTCGCAGGGAAGGATCGTCACCCCTCTGCACCCGGCCTCGAAGCGAGCCTGAAGTACCTGCAGCAGCTTTGCGGGAAAAGAAGCCGGAGGGGAAGAAGCCGGGCCATCGGAATCATCCACCTCGTAGCCTTTCTCCGTCGTATTCGAAACGATGACCTCAAGATCCTCCGACCGCGCCAGCTCGAGAACTTCCGGCCAACTCTCCCCTGCAACCAGGGCCCGGCTGATGCTCTCAACCCGGCAAACAGAGTCCACCTGGTCACCGTCCGTGATACCACGAAGGAGCACGTGGTAGCTGCAGCCACGAGCAGCCAGGTCAGAAGCGCGTGCTCCCGTGGTCGACTGGACCACCACCACCTTGCCGGGATGTTCGCCTGCTTCAAATGCCTCCTGTACGAACAGATCGAAGAAGGCTCTGAGGAACTTCCCTGCCCCGAACTGGAGTATCTTTTCTTTCTGGTCGCTCATCTTGTCTCACAGGGAGCCACCCGCACACCCTGATTACTCTCAACTGCCGGCAAATTACTAACCGTCTCGAGAGCTCCCGGCAAGGGGAACAGCCAGGCACTTGCACTCAGCGGGAAGCGGCCTCACTCAACGAGTCTCCGCTCCCTGCAGGCGTACCAGGACCCCTTTACAACAGCGCCAGGGAACCACAGCAGGACAATCCCCCCTGGGTATTCCCTGGCTCCATCCACCCGGCCTGGACTACTACGAAATCAACTGGTGAATCGGCTCAGCGCCTTCAACTCCGACCAGCCTCTGGTTGAGACCGTTGTAGAAGAAGCTCAGCTTGTTCGGATCGAGTCCCATCTGGGTCAACATCGTGGCATGGAGGTTCTTGACGTGGAAGCGGTTCTCGATGGCATGGGCTCCGAGCTCGTCGGTCTTGCCGACACTTTCACCTCCCTTGATACCTCCACCCGCCATGAACATGGTGAAGCCGTAGGAATTGTGATCCCTGCCGGTTCCCTTGGCATATTCGGCGGTTGGCTGGCGCCCGAACTCTCCACCCCAGACAATCAGGGTCTCATCCAGCATTCCGCGCTGCTTGAGATCCTTGATCAACCCGGCGATCGGCTTGTCGGTATTGCCTGCATGGAAAGTATGGTTGCGCTCCATTCCTGCATGGGCATCCCAGTTATCGTCGTTGTGAGCACCACCTGAGTAGATCTGGATAAAGCGGACACCGCGCTCAACGAGACGCCTGGCCAACAGGCACTTGCTTCCGAAATCATCCGTACGGCTCTCTCCGACTCCGTAGAGCTTACGGGTAGCCTCTGACTCCTGGCTGAAATCCACAGCCTCGGGAGCATGCTTCTGCATATTGAAGGCCAACTCATAGCTGGCGATTCTCGCTGCGAGATTCGAGTTGGTCGGATGCTCGGCCAGGTGAGCTGAGTTCATATGGTTCAGCTGGTCGAGCATTCTCCTCTGGGCCTCCTTGCTGACTCCCGCGGGGCGGGCCAGGTCAAGAATCGGTGTACCCGATGCCTTGACGACCGTGCCCTGGTAGGAGGCCGGCATATAGCCGCTGGTCCAGTTCTTCGCGCCGCTGATCGGTCCGCCCTTCTTGCTGAGCATGACAACAAATCCAGGCAGGTTCTGATTCTCGCTGCCGAGACCGTAGGTTGCCCAGGTGCCAATACAGGGGTTGCCGCTGAGGACGCGCCCCGAGTTCATGTTGAGCAGGGCCGATCCATGCAGGGGCGAGTCGGCATACATCGAATGGATGAAGCCGATGTCATCAACACAGGTCCCCAGGTGCGGAAAGAGATCCGACACCATCTTGCCGCATTTACCATAGCGCTTGAACTTCCACTTGGGCCCTACAACCCGCCCCTTGCTCTTGCGCCCACCGCGACCGAAGGTCTTGACCTCGATGATTTTGCCATCGAGCGGATACAGCTTAGGCTTGTAATCAAAAGTTTCTACCTGGCTGGGACCTCCGTACATGAAGAGAAAGATCACGCTCTTTGCCTTGGCCTTGAAGTGCGGCTTCTTTACCGCAAGGGGGCTTTCAAACTTGGTCTGGCCATCGGCGGCCAGGCCCTGGTTGGCAAAAAAGCTGTCACCAAGCATTCCGGCCAGGGCCGTCGCGGTAAAACCGCCGCCGGTTTCCCAGAGGAATTCACGGCGAGTACGACCGCAGAACTGGCTTCCGCCGCTGTTAGCTGGATTCTTCATTTTCGATTCACTCCTCAGTCGAGGTATACAAATTCATTGAGGTTCAAGGCAAGAAGGCAGAAGTACCTGAACGCCTGCTCGGCGTTGAACTTATCCTCTGCCTGGAATTCTTTAATCAGTTTAACGCAACCATCTATCTCAGCCTTCACCGGTTCCCGGCAGAAAACCCGGCTGAGCCCCAGCCTGACTTTCTCACCGACATCATCTCCCGCATTTTTCTGCAGGTAGCTGGAGAATACCCCCGCCTGGTCATTCAGAAACTTGCTGTTGAGCATGGTAAGGGCCTGCGTTGGAACTGTCGTTGTGAAACGCACAGCACAGCTGGAGTCTGTATCCGCAAGATCATGTGTCGACATCATCGGTGGAATCAGCGAACGCTTGATGAAGATATAGACGCTGCGACGGCCCTGCTCCGCAGGGGAAGACTTCCTGTACACCCCACCCGGGCGGGACGATGTCTGGAGGACTTCTTTTGGAACCTCGGGATAAAAACTGGGCCCGAGGTACTTGAGATTGATGGCTCCATTGACAGCCAGGATCGAATCCCGGATCTCTTCGGCCGACAGGCGGCGCATGTTGAACCGCCAGAAGAGATTGTTAGCAGGATCCGCCTCCAGTGATTTATCCACGGACGCCGAGGACATCATGAAGACATTCGAGGTCATCAACAGCTTATGCATTTCCTTGAGACTCCAGCGCCGTGCAACCACCTCGGTCGCCAGCCAGTCCAGCAGCTGCGGATGGGTCGGAAGCTGCCCAAGCTTACCGAAATCACTGGGAGTCTGGCAGATGCCGCGCCCGAAATGGAACTGCCAGAGCCGGTTGGCAATCGTCCGGGAGGCGGTGGGGTTATCCTTGCTCATCATCCAGGTCGCCAGCGCCAATCTCTTTCCAGAGGTCGGAGAGTTATTCGCCTGCTGTGAAATCTGCGGTGCGATCGAGGTAAGAACCACCGGGAAGCCCGGCTCAACCTTCTTGCCCTGGATATGAGGATTGCCCCTCAGGAGGATATGGGTCGGCGAACGGCCCTTCTCTGCAACAGCCAGGGTATCGTAGGTCGTCGGCTTGGTGGCCTGTACAATCCCCCTCGCCTTGCTGTCCTGGAGCCTGGTCCGAATATCTGTATAGAGCTTTCGTTTTTCAGCACCGACCAGCTCATCTCCTCGCCTCTTGATCAGGGTCGAGATGTCGACATCTCGGAATTTTCCAGCCCGCAGCCCGACATCAATATACTGCCCACCACCGGTCTGGCGGCAATGAACCGCAAGGGTATTGACACCAACCCCAAGGGTCTGGACCGCTCTTTCAGGCAGGGTAAAGGAAACGTATTTCCCAATGTGCCCTGGAAGTTTCTTGACCAGGGTCCCATTGAGATAGACCTCGGCATCTTCATCGTGATGGATATCCAGGAACAGGGAGCCGGGAACCCTGTCGAGATTGAAATCTTTGCGCAGCCAGATGTCGCGGGTCTTCCACTCGGTCTTGACCACCCCGCCAGGGGTGCCGTTGGTACCAAACCCGCCCGGCCCCTTCTTCCAGCCCTTGGTCTTGAAACCAGGTCTCGCCCAGCCCCCACCAGGATCCTTGAGGGTATAGCTCCAGCGCTCGGGAGTCTTTCTTGAATCACCTACAAGGCTTGCGCCTTCCTGCCTGGTGAGCGTCAGGGCCCGGTTCTCGAAACCTGGTCCTGACCACAGGAGGGAAAGCCTGGGCTCCTCGTACCCGTTGAAATATTCAAGGCGGATCTTTCTCAGCCCTGCTGCGAGATCAACGGCCGTATCTGCAGAATGGTTGCCAGTCCCATCCGCCTCCTGCACCTTCGCGCCATCGATCAGCAGGCGGACGCCTCCTGTACTGGAGAGCCGGAAAGAGTATTTTCCGGCAGCAGGAACCTTCAGCCTGCCCTCAAATACCAGCCCGATCGCATGTTTGCGGGAGGCGGGCTTCAGAGAGAGAAAACCATCGGCGAGGCTCCCCTCTGTTTCGTGCTTGAGCAGGTCAAAATCCGGGAGTTTCTTCCAGGTGTCGCGATAGAACTTGAAGGACAGCTCGACCAGGTCGGGGACACGAACTCCCTGGGCTGTCTTCAGCCCATCTTTCTTCATCAACGCCAGCTTGAAGTCTTCTTCAATACGGAACACCTGGTTGTAGAGGTCGTTCTCGAGAGCCTCTTTGCGCGCCACCTCTTCCTTGAACTTCGCCGACTCGACATTATCCATGACCTTGCGCGTGGCGCGGTCATTCATGTTGGTGACATCCTGGAAGAAGGCGAGCATACGGTAATAATCTTCCTGGGGGATCGGATCCCTCTTGTGGTCGTGGCAGCGCGCGCACCCGATCGTCATCCCCATGACCACCTGGCTTGTCGTGGAGAGCACTCCATCGAGAACATCGTACTTTGCCAGCAACCTGTCGGCCGGTTCATCATTCCAGATCCCGAGACGGTAATAACCCGTTGCGGAGATGCTGTCGGCATCTGCGTCCGCGAGCTCATCGCCGGCAAGCTGCTCGATGATAAAACGGTCATAGGGCGTGTCTTCATTGAAAGCCTTGATGACGTAGTCGCGGTAGCGCCATGCGTTGGGCTTGTTACTGTCGCGCTCGTAACCATGCGTTTCGGCGAATCGAACCAGGTCGAGCCGGTGCCGACCCCATTTCTCTCCATAGTGACGCGATTGCAGCAACCTGTCGATCAGGGCCTCCCAGGCACCAGGAGAATCATCCGCCTCGAAAGCCTTGACCTCTTCAGGCGCAGGAGGCAACCCGGTGAGGTTGTAATAGGCCCGGCGAATCAGGGTTGCCTTGCTCGCAGGAGGAGCCAACTTGAGCCCCTTCTTCTCCAGTCGTGAAAGGACAAATGCATCGATCGGGTTCTTGACCCATTTACTGTTCTTGACCGCGGGCACTGCGGGCTTTTCCAGCGGCTTGTAGGCCCACCAGCTGCGATCCTTTGCCGTGATCCCGGCAAAGCCTTTGGCGCCATGAGGGGCTTCGCCGGACTCAGCTCCGGGTGTCCATGGAAGCCCCATCTTCACCCAGCGGGTAAAGAGATCAATCTCCCCCTGGGGGAGCTTTCCCTTCGGGGGCATCTGGTGCTCATCATCCTTGTAGCTGATCATTTCCAGGATCAGGCTTTTTCCCGGATTCTCGAGATTGACGGCCGGGCCGACAACCCCTCCCCGGAGGACGTTTCCACGAGAGGTCAGCCTCAGGCTGCCCTTCACTTTCTTTTTATCGCCGTGGCACTTGAAGCAGCGCTCCTCGAGAAGGGGCTTGATCTCCTTCTCAAAAAAACCAACCTGCTCAGCCGTAAATTCGGCGGCCTTTTTCTCCTCTGCAGGAAGCGGGCCCGGCAAAGAAACCAGCCCAGCCAGGAAAAGTACAAAAAAAACAGGGAGAGATCTCTCGATGTTGTTCATGAAGCAATCCTCTGCTCGACTCATATAACTCCCAGCCTCCATCTATCTCGGCTTCCACTGCGGAACTGGTGCCCGCAGTTCAATTGCATATGCGCCTACAGGATAGGATATCCGGCGCACCTTCTCAAGAATTGATGCGTACATCTCGCCTATTCATAGGGGCACCCTTCCGTTTTTGAATCGATTTCATACCCTGTCACTCCCAACGTCGGACCATTTGGACATACAATTTGCAAAAAAACAGAGCGTTCAATTCCTGCCGACTCAATCAACCTCAAGGAGTCTCCCGGGAACGGTACACCTTGAGTTTCTCGATATAGGGCAGCACATTGGGAAGCACCCTGACAGCGGTGGTGAATTTCAGTTTCTTTCCGGGTGCCGCGGTATAGGTCAACTCAACAAAAAAAGCGATCCAGCCTTTCTCCGGAAGCCGGACCCGGACGTGGTAAACCCCATGGCCATCGCTGCGGA
This sequence comes from Planctomycetota bacterium, assembly GCA_046582735.1. GTDB lineage: Bacteria > Planctomycetota > UBA8108 > UBA8108 > UBA8108 > UBA8108. The sequence goes on along the minus strand of JAYGDV010000377.1, from coordinate 877 downwards.
GGAGGCGACTGCTCCAGGCTGCACCAAGGGTCACCAGCCTGAAATCACGCGCATCCGGGTTGACCGCCTGCCAGAGCCTCACCTCAGTGGGCTGGTCTGCGGTTGAAACCCGGATCGAGCCATCAGCTTCCATGCTCCAGGAGAATTTCGGCCGGGGCGCGCCGGCTGCGACCAGGCTGGTATAGGCAGCAATACTTTCACGCGCATCACAATTTGACAGGGAATGATCTGTATTGGGTACATAGCGCAGGTAGTTCTCGCCGGGGAGCTCATCAAAGTAGAACTGCGAAGAATCAGGCAGGAAAAACTGGTCGCCTGCGGAGTTGACGATGTACTTCGGAATTTGGAGCTGGTCGCGGTAATAATACGGATCTACCAGCCGGATGAGATCCCGGTAAATTCCCTCATTTTTCCGCGCCATGATCCCCTGTTCCTCGTAATCACGAACAGCAGGAGCCCAGAATCCGTAGGCCGCATAGTGATGATCCATGGAGGGGATCACGTTCAGCACATCAGTCACCACGGGGACAATGGCTGAAACCCTGGCATCGGTGGCCCCGGTCAGCCAGGTGGTCCAGCCGCGCTTGCTGGCCCCGGTCACTATAAACCCCTCTACCTCCAGCGGATCTTCAAACCCGGCCGAGGGGGGCGAAGCGAGAAATTCCTCTACTGTATCCATGGCCCTGACGGCACTCTTTACCATCGGCCAGCGAGCCAGCCAGCCCTGGTCCCCTGTTTCCATGTAGAGGTTCCAGGTATGAGCTACAAGGTCATCCTCGATGCGGCCCCGGAATTCAGGAGCAAAACCGATCGGCTGGTTGGGAACCATTCCAAGGCGGGACACGATCTTGCCGGAATCAAGGGCCATCTCGATGGC
>JAYGDV010000234.1:0-2545 GCA_046582735.1 Planctomycetota bacterium | reverse complement strand
ATGGTCGGCACCCTTTCGCAATACCTTCGCCGGCCGGCTGCCGGGCGGTTTCGACGCGATCTCGATCGACGAGCTGCACCCCTGGCCCGATGGGGACGAGCGCTCGGAGCTTGCCATCAAGGTGCTCGCCGAGCTGAAGCGGCGCTACCCCTCGAGGCTCGTCATCGCCGCGGTGCGCTGGCAGCTCGCAGCCAGCGGCCGCAAGCGCGTAAAGGGCGAGATCTACGACCGGCAGCTGCGCGCGATCAGGGATCACGTCGACCTGGTCTTCCTGGAGTGCTATCTCAACGAGACCAACCCCCAGTTCCATCTCTTCGGTGAGCTGGCCGAGAACATCGAGAAGCGGGCGCCGGGCATCATCGAGAAGACCATCTACGGCCTGGCGATCTCCCAGAATCTCACCTTCCCCTACGCCGACTCGAGCCCCTATGTCGAGTTCGGTGATTTTCTCGACAAGCAGCTTCACACCATCCGCAACCATCCCCTTGGCAGGAAGATGCCGGGGGTGGGTTACTGGGTCTTCTACAGGGCACGGCCTGTCACGGTGCTCGACGTCCTGGACCTTTCGCGGCATTACTACATCGAAGGCAAGACGGGGTATTTCGGTGATGGCGATTACACCTCGGTGGTCAAATCACCGAGCTTTGAGAAAGACCTCATGCCCTGGAAGATCGAGGGCAAGGGAGCAGAGGTCATCTCCTACAAGGAGGCGCCGGGAATTACCCCCTGGCATTCCGCCACCTTCGCCTCCCACGGCAGCCGCGTCCTCCGGATGGTGGGCAGCAAGGAAGGTTGCGGGATCAGCCAGGAGGTCAAGGTGCTGCCGGATACGACCTACATCCTTTCAGCCTGGGTGGCAACCAGGCTGAATTCCGGCGGTGGGTTGTCCTATTCGCTCAGGGGCTCGGATGTGCTTGGCGGCGGTGGGGGGTTGCAGGCATGCCCCACGTTTCATGCGTTCGTCCCGGCCGGTCGGGAAACCACCGCTGGCAGCGGATCGACATGACCATCTCGACCGGCAATTGCAACATCCTGAAGTTGAGCCTTCGGGATCCCCGCCCCGGCAAGACCATCTACTACGATTTCATCCAGCTCGAACGCGGCCACAAAGACATCCCCGGCACCCGCCACCCGTTTCGCGGCTGGTAAGGAAACGGTCGATCTCAGCAAACCCTGGCAGGAAATCGAGGAAGATCTCCTGGCGTTGATTCCGCAGGAATCAGCCACGGCAGTGTAGCCCCTCAGGCGACGGCAGCGGCGTCGAGGGGGTTTTCTCCAGCCCCTTCCTCGACCTCGTACTCGATGACTGCGAGGACGAGCCTGGCGCGGGAGGCGGCGACGTAGAGTTTTTTCGGGTTGAAGCGTTCGCTGCTGCGGTCGATGTCGCAGACGATGGCGATGTCGGATTCGAGCCCCTTGAAGCGGTGGAGGGTCTCGATCAGGATGGAGTTCGGTTTCCTCTCATTGCCAAGGCGGACAAGTTTGTGGTTGCCGAGCTTGCCGGCCTGGTAGACGGGACTTCGTTTGAGAGACTTCCCGGTGAGAATTACGATTCGCTCCGGCGAGATTCCCTCCTCGTTGACGTATCGATGGAGTAACTTCCTCACGGCCTCTGCCATCATTTTACCATCGGCCACCTTCTCTTCTGTTACCGGGATACCCTCCGGGGCATCTTCCCTGGTGACGGCGTTCTGTTCGAGCAGGCCTGAGCAGTATTCGGCGATTCGAACGGTGTTCCGGCAGTTATAGCTCAGGTTGACCGGGGTCAGGTCGAGGTCGCTGGAAAATTCGCCGTTGTAGATGTCCTGGTTCGGGTCATGGAAGACGTAGAGATGGCTGGAGTCCCTGTCTGCAAGAAGCCCCAGGATTGCAGCCCACCAGTTCTCTTTGAAGTCCTGCCCCTCATCGATGATGACCGCGTCGTAGCGCTTCCGGGGGGCGAGTTCCAGCGCCTTCATCAGGAGCTCGGGCGCCTCTTCGTTCCAGAATTGCTGGACCTCCTCCTGTTTCTTCGGGACGTTGAATCCCAGTTCAGTCTCGAGGGCCATCTCATGGCAGAGCTCGTGAAAGCTCGTAGCGATAAATCCCTCGGCTTCTTCGTTCAGTGAATCAGCCAGGGGCTTGTTGAAGCAGAGGAAGCGTACGCTCTTTCCATCCGCTACCAGGCGCCGGGCCTTTTCCATGGCCAGGATGGTCTTGCCGGTGCCGGCTCCGCCCTCAACAGCGACACGGTGATTCTCCTGGCAATAGTCGAGAGCGTGTTTCTGTTCTTTTGTCAGCCGGACAATCTCGGCGGCTTCTTCATCGATCCGGTCCCTGAGCAGAGGGACGAGGCTGAAGGTGGGGGCCAGCGCGGCTACAAAGGCTTCCCTGGTATTCCCGGGGATTTCTTCCGTTGGAGCATCGTAAGAGTCGAGGAGTGTCTCTAATTGCCGGGCAGGATCTCCCAGGTCGTTGCGGTCGGCAATGATCTCCCGGGGCAGGGCGGGCCCGAGGTCGCCCTCTACAGTAATGTCAGAAAAGATGACTCCCCACGAGTAGTGCA
>JAYGDV010000054.1:0-3146 GCA_046582735.1 Planctomycetota bacterium | reverse complement strand
GCCGCTGCTCCCCCGCGAAACAGGCCATTGACGATAAAGATTGCGTCAGCAATATTCGACTGGCCATCATCATTGGGATCACAACGAATAAAAGTCGGGATCGGAATCGGGACAAAAGCGACTTCGGCTGCCTGGCAGGTACAGAAATCAGCTGTAGCTCCGGCGACAGTCGCCACGTTAGCGACCGGCTGCCCAGCTCCGACGAGTCCATCTTCCCATTCAATACGCACGACCTGGGAATCGTCCTCGACGGGATCAGAAGAGGCAACAGAGATATTCAGAATACCAGCGGTACCGGTGCCGTCGAGTGTGATCGGCATGGTAAAGGAAAGTACAACGGCGCTTACAGCACCGGTGCCTCCACCATTTCGATCGGGATCGACAACCTCGGTTTTCTCAAAACCGACCATCCGGATACCGCCATCGGCAGCATCCGCTCCAACGGTCCCATTGAGATCTGCTGCCGTGATATTCCCCCCGGTTACCCGGGCTGACAGGGACCATCCCTGCACTCCTCCGTCAATACCGTTAGAAACGATCGCGGCGTGAACAGTAGCCTCACCAGTCTGTCCCTGCGCAACGGAAACCGAAACTGCCTTATCAGAATCGATTCCCTTGAGGGAACTGGTATCGGCCGTCTGCACGACAGCCTCATCTACGATCGCAATGCTCAACGGTGCATCAGAACATGAGCCTTCCCCCGCAACGGCCACACCAGACAGGCAAAATGCCGCCAGGAAGCCAAAGGAAGCCCTGAGAAGATTTTTCATTTCATTCTCCTCCAAATTGTCAGTAATCAAAATAAGTTCAATTAGACCGCAGGTAAAACCCTCCTGTAGCACCAGGATCGAGAACCAATCCGGATCCTGAAGCCGGGACAGATTTTTCTTGCGCGTGTTCGCCTTAAGATCTCACAGGCTTCTCAAAAGGCGATCAATTGAAACAGTCTATCTGGAGGTAATAGCCAACCGGGACTTCCCGGAACTAAAGCCCTCTCAGACACTCCGCCTGAAGGCAGAGGCAATCTCTCTACAAACCTGGTAGAGGATCTCTATGTAACAAACCTGATCGGGACTGGCGGCCTTATCGACGGACCTCGTAAGGAACCGTAAAAAGGCAACACGAACCGATACGCGACTGTACCAGTATCGACTCCAAACATGTCTAAACCGGCTTTTGGCTCCGAAGGGACACCGTGGGCAAACCAACCCGGCCCTTCAAGAACCCAATCAAGTCTAACCACCATCCAGGTCGATGGAAGTTCTATATTAGAATAAAACAGCCACCTAATATCCCCGGCCCCACCAGGGCAAAAAAAATGGGCGGCGATCCGGAGATCGTCGCCCAAACAACCCTAACTTAACCCGACTTTATGGACAGGAGGAGTTATTACAGCTCAAACCGTCCGGGGTGGCGTCCTGACCGCAGGAAGGGAAAGGAGCCGGCGGCACGGGGCCCGCCTGGAAACGGTAAGCAATTGTATACAGGGGATCGGACAGATCAGTCTTACCATCATCGTTTGAATCGGCAGAGGCGATACAGGGCGGAGTCGGTCCGTTCCGAATCAGCCAGTTGATGGTGAAGATCGGGTCTGCAATATCAACCTTGTCGTCATTGTTCGCATCTGCACGCGTGAATACCACGCCAGGAGGGGCACAGGCATCGTCGCTATGGACGATGGTGATTCCCCGGACCTGTGTGGGGTCCAGGGTCTGGCCCCGGACCGTCAATACAGTATCAACCGGTTGCCCTGCACCAATCAGGCCATCGACGAAATTGATTTCTGAAGAGAACCCTTCTCCTCCGGCACCTTCTGCAACCACGTACCGTGCACGAAGGATGGACTGGTCTTCATTCGGATTCAGGACGATCGGCATGGTAAAGGAAAGGACCACGGCTGAAACCAGACCGGCGCGCCCATCGTTGCGAGCCGGGTCAATGATCTCGGTTTTCTCAAAGCCGGTGTTACGAAGACCACCATCGTTGACATCCCCGGCAACCGTTCCCGAAGTGGTCGGAAAGGTGTCATTGGTAATCGTGAGCTCGGCAGGATTATGCTCAATACCGAGTGACCAACCCTGGGCACCATCGCTGGGAGGATCGGCTGGATCATTGGGGCCGATATAGGCTGTCACAAGAGCCACTCCCCCCTCCGTAGTACAGATAGCGATCTGGGAGGCGTTGGGGTCATCCGGGGTGCCGATCTTGAGATCGGTTCCACCAGCGCAGATAGCCGCATCGGCACAGTCGGAGTCGTCGCAATCAGCGTTTCCATCTCCATCATTGTCCTCACCGTCATCACAGTCAGTCTCCGGCGGTGGAGGAGGTTCGATGGCTATCACCAGCTCGGCAAGACTCGGCTCGGCGGTCTGCCCCTCGAAGGTGACATCATTGTTGACCGGCTGCCCGGACCCGACCAGACCATTCTGGTACCTGATCGTTCCCTGGGAAGGTGCGGCGCCTACAGTTGCTTCATAGTCAACCAGACCAATAACCTGAACGGTGTTTGGTGGCAACGTGATCGGCATGACAAAGGAAAGTACCAGAGCCTGGACAAGCCCCTGCTGGCCATCATTGCGGTCCGGATTGATAATCTCGAACACCTCGAAGCCGGTATTACGAAGGCCTCCATCTGCGGCATCGGCAGCTGCAGTGCCGGAAGTGGTCAAAGCGGTGATATCCACGCCTGAATTAGCAATACCAAGGGACCAGCCCTGGGGGCCGTTGGCGCCGTCAAGTCCACTCGAACCCAGCACCATCTGGATCTGAAAGGGAACGGTTGTTCCTGCCTCGGCCTGGATACTCGCAGGCGCATCCTGGAAACCGTAACTGAATTCCCCCTGAGCCTCGAGCACCCCTGTCAATCCAAGACAGAAGAAGCCGGCAACAAGGGTGGTTGAGATCCTACCCATGAATATGTACTCCTAATTCGATTTCAGTTGGACTCGGGCAAACAGGCCCGCCGTTTGCTTGTTTATTCCGCTGTTCAGTTACCGGGGTCCGTCTTGCTCAAAGCTCTCAGGCTCAATCGGTAACCGCATTAATTGTCTTTTGATCTTCGTATCTTCTTTTCCCGGCCAGCCTTTCACGGGAAGAAAAACAGGCCCCTGTCTCCCCACATTCACTATTCAGAACCGGGAGCCGGC
>JAYGDV010000051.1:0-10388 GCA_046582735.1 Planctomycetota bacterium | reverse complement strand
TGATGATGGCCTTGTTCGATTTGCGGATTCCCGCCTGTTCTTCGGCGGCGAGGAGTTGGGGGAGGCTCAGTCCGCCAAGGCCGAGAGCGCCGATCTTCAGAGCATCACGCCGGGTGAGACCGTCGCAGAGGCGGTATTCCTGGCCTGTGAGGTTCAACATGCTGGCGTTCTCCTCAGGTTCTGTACCCGGGCAGGGCGAAGCGAAATCACGGTTGCTGAAGGAAGTTCCCGAGTAGATCTAGTGACAGTATAGGCGAAAAGAAACCCCGTTCGAGTATTTATCTTCCCTCACGCCCGGAGCGGGCATTTTTACGTAAGAATTGGCCTGGAAAACCGCTCTCACGAGTCGTCCGTGGGTGTTTTCAACGGCACCCCGGGGATCAGTTCTTCTCGATGCGATAGAGGGCTTTGTCGGTGCGCAGGAAGAGAGCCTTGCCGGCGATGGCCAGGCTCGACATGTGCTGCCCGGGAAGCTGGTTATTCGCCAGCACATCGAGCTTTTTGCTGTCCGGTCTGATGACGGTTGTTACGCCCTCGCGGCTGTGGAAGTAGAGCTTGCCGTCGGCGTAGGTGGGGGAGGAGGAGTGGTTGCCCTTGATTCGTTCCTGCCAGTGAACCTTGCCGGTGAGGGCATCTAGACAGGTGACGACGCCGCCGGCATCGCTGACGAAGTAGAGCTCCTTGCCGACCAGGATCGGCGATGATGTTTTCGGCACGCTGCGCTTGTGACGCCAGCTGATCGAGGGGTTGGCGCTCTTGTCGTAGCGTACCGCCAGGATCTGCGCCCGCATGAAGCTGGTGCTGAGGAAGATCATTCCATGTCCCGTGACCGGCCGGGGAACATTTGAGAAACCCAGCACTCCGTAGTTGAGCTTCCAGAGCTCTTTGCCCGTGGCCGGGTCGTAGCCGTAGAGCCAGTCGGCGGCTGGAGAGACAACATGCTGTTTCCCGCCTATTTCAAGCATGAGAGGCGTTCCGTAGGCCTTCTTTAGCTGCGGGTTGCTGTTCATCTTGCCGCTGCGGTCGGTCCTCCAGGCGAGCTTGCCGGTCTTTTTTTCAAGGGCGGCGATATATTGCCTGTCGCTGCCATCCATGTGAAAGATCACCCTGTTCTTCCACAGCACCGGGGTGCTCCCCGGTCCGTTCTCATGCATGACGCGGAGCTCCTGGTTGCGCCAGAGCACCTTCGCGCTGGAGGTGTCGACGCAGGCGGTGCCGTAGGAGCCGAAGTGGCAGTAGAGCCGGCCGTCTTCGATCAGGGGCGTGGGCGAGGCGTAGCTGTTGCGCTCGTGGACCCACTGCGGTTCTTTCTTCACGAGCACCTCGATATCATGCAGGATCCTGCCGGTTTTCCTGTCGAGACAGATGGCATGAAGGCTGACCTTCTCAAGCACTGTCAGGGGCTGCCCCCCGGTATTGGCCTTGAGCCGTTTCGCTGCATCTTCTTTCGATGCGAGCTTCTCATGGGCCGCGGTAACCCAGACCTGGTTGCCCTGGATCACCGGGGAAGACCAGCCGCGTCCCGGCAGGTCGGTTTTCCAGCTGACGTTCTTATTACCATCCCATTCAGTCGGCAGGTTGCTGGCATCGCTGTGTCCCTGCCCGTCCGGACCGCGCCACTGTGGCCAGTTGTCTGCGGCCACCGCAGCTGTGAGCTGGAGCGAGAGGAGAAGAAGAACTGAGCTGGTGAGTTTCCCTGCTGGATGGGTCATTTCTGCGAATCCCTGGATAGTTGGTATTTGCCCGTCATGGAACCGTTTCCCGGCAGTGGATTCTATTACCGGCAGGGGGCCGCTGCAAGACCAGCCACGGGGGAGTTGCCCCGGCTGGCTGGTCACCACCGCTCAGAAATCGTAGCCGACCGTAAAAAGGAGGCAGGTGCCCCCTGAGTCGGTGCCGCCGACCACCCCGAGCGAGGCATCTCCCTTGCCGAAGTCAACCTCGACGGCGCTCCAGGATAATTCCATCCCCAGGGACCATCCGTCAAAGACATATTCCACCCCGCCCACGGCATGAACCCCGAAGCCGTGTGCATGGCTTGCAAAGACTACGGAAACGTCATCGCGGTTGTTGGCGTCAACGGTCTGCGAGAACCAGTTGTATTCCACTCCGAGCCCGATATAAGGATGCCAGTAGCCGGACTTTCTACCCCCAGGGCCTCCCCGGGGCAGGTGCAGGAGGGCGGTGTATTTCACCGCCAGCAGGGCGAACTCTCCGTCAATCCAGATCTGCAGAGGGTTGCCTTCGGTATCCTTCTGCCTGAAGGTTCCGAAGCCGTAGATCAGGTCGAGGGTTCCCCGGGTGGAGAAGTAATCGGTGATGCCCCCTTCGATCGAGATCCCCAGCAGGGGCACTACACCGGGGTCGGCGGCAAACTTGATCATGGCGGTGATGACGTCGTTCTTATAGTACTGGGCACCAAGGCGCAGCCTGTAGATCGGGCCGTTTCTGTCCGGAGCTCCAGGCGCTGCGCGGGGAGGGGGAAGGGAGCTGGAAAGTGCGGCAGAGTTTTTTTCCACCAGGTTTTCCGGCGTAAACGCCATCAAGCCCGGATGCAGGAATTGGACCGTATCCTGGGCTGAACATGGGGGTGAGCCGAACCCGGACAAAAGGGCGCAAGTTACGGCAATCAGGCATGTTGTGTGGAATTTCATAGCAGGAGTTGATGTCGTCTGCCCGAACGGATGTGCCCAGATTTCCGCCAGGGCCCGAAAAGAGCGGTTAACAATCCATCGATTATACGGGTCAGTACCACTCGCCAAGCTGATTCACCTGCACAATAGCGCCACGATTGCACAAGGACGGGTTAACGACAGGGCTTTGGTAGGGTTGTGGTTGTGTTTTCGGTCAGCGGGGGTTCATTCACCCCTCCTCGCAGCTACCTGTGAGGGGGACAACCAGGGCGCGCGGAGGATGGGCTCTTTAGTGTGTTTCATGGATCAGGAACTCCGCTTGCGTGCTTTTTCAAGCAGCAGGCGCATCTTCTCCAATTGGTCATTGGATTGACTCTTGCCGGCGAGGTTGGTGTGTTCTGCCGGGTCTTTCTCGAGGTCATAGAGCTCAGCCTCGGAGCTGCTTCCCCACTCGGCGTAACGCCAGCGGGCAGTCCGGATCGAGCGGCCTAGTTCCGTGCCCCGGCTGACTACCGTGTAGGCGGTTTCCCTGCCCGCTCCCGAGGGATCATCGAGCAGTTCTGTGAAGCTCTTTCCCTGCAGGTGTGCCGGCGCTTTGAGGCCGCAGAGTTCGCTGAGGGTGGGGTAGATGTCGACCAGCTCGAGGAGTCCGTTTGAGCTTGTTCCTTCCCGTGTTCTTCCCGGCACACGGATGACCATGGGACCCCGGGCACATTCTTCGAAGAGGGAGACCTTTCCCCACATATAGTGCTCACCGAGATGGTAGCCATGGTCAGAGATGAGGATGACGATGGTGTTCTCCCGCAGCTTGTTGCGTTTGAGGGCATCGAGCAGCAGGCCGATCTGGGCATCGATAAAGCTGATGCAGGCATGGTAGGCCTGGGTATAGGCTCTGCGTAGCGGGTCGTTTTCCTTATCGAGCTCGAAGCCGAAGGCCTTGAACCGCTTGACCATTGCACGTGCGGGAATATCGTTCCAGTCACCTACGAGGGCGGGCGGGATGACGAGCTTCTCTCGCGGGTACAGGTCGAAATATTTTTTCGGAGCCCAGAAGGGGACGTGCGGCTTCTGGATCCCGCAGGCAATGAAGAAGGGCTTGTCTCCGTAACTCTTCCTGTCGAGCCAGGAGGTGACGCGGCGCACGTTGCGGCCATCCTTGTGCTCCTCATCACTCATGTCGGTCGGCCCGTAGCCCGGAACTTTCTGCCCGCCCGCCCCGCGCTTTGCCTCTTTCTGCTTGAGCCGCCAGGCCTTCCTGTTGGCTGCTTTTTCAATCGAGCCGTTGGCGGCTTCGAATTCTTTTCGGGCTTTCTCCAGCACCGGGTTACGCTCGTTTTCGAAACGCTCGTATTCGTACCAGCAGGACTCGCCGGGGTCCGTTTTCATGTTGTGGAAAATCTTGCCGACTCCCGCGGTCCAGTAGCCGTTTTTCCTGAAATGCGCCGGTAGCGGGATGATCCCGGGCCGTTTCTGGCGGATATCCGATTTGTTGTCCAGCACCCGGGTCGATTCAGGATAGAGGCCGCTTAGAAAGGAGGAGCGCGATGGCCCGCACACCGGGTACTGGCAATAGGTTCGCAGGAAGCGGGTACCGCCCGCGGCCAGCCTGTCCATCGCCGGGGTCCTGATATGGCGGTAGCCGGATGTGCTGACGTGGGTGTTCAGGTCGTCACAGACGATGAAGAGAACATTCGGCCGCTCCGCGGCCGGTTTGCTGTCCCGGGCGGGTGAGCCGGCGGTTGTAAAGAAGGCCAGGAGAATGGCCGTAGTCCGGATAAGTTGCATATGGTTGGTTCTCTGAACGGCTTGATTTTACCTTATCAACTGTCGATGAAGGCCCTTCAGGCTAATCTATGCGGTTGCACGGGACAAGGCTCTCGATTCGGGGCTTTCCCTCCGGACTTTCAGAGACATTTTTTTTGGGGTAGGATGGGGGAAGGTTGTTTGAGTCGGAGCTCGCAAATGTTGAAGTCGATTTTACCTTTTTTCCTGGTGGTCACGGTGCTGGCCTCGTTTTCGTGGTCCCAGTCCGTCACGCCTAAATCCAGCTCCGGGCTCAAAACCAACCTCGATCTTCCCTTTGACGCGGGGGGAGAAGACAGCCAGCAGGAGGATGCCCCTGAGCTCATTGTTTTCTATGGCGCGGCCTACGAGGCCAGCAACGTCGTCTTCTGCCTCGATGAATCCCTCACCATGCGAAATGGAGGCCGCTTCGATATTGAGAAGCGCGAGGTGAGGAGGGCCATCTCCGAATTGAATCCGGATGCCATGTTCGGAGTTCTTTTTTACGGTGGGCAGGTTACGAGCTTCAGCAGGCAATTGATGAAGGCGACCACCGCCAACAAGCAGGCGGCGATGGGTTTTATCAATTCCCGTGCTGAAAACCTCGGCACCTGTCTTGGCAATTCAGTAGCGCAGGCGCTTCAAATGCTGCATCGGTCCGAGGCGAGGTTCCAGGCCGTTATCCTGGTCAGCGATGGAACGCCGACGCGTTGTCCATTCGCCCGGCTCAATGGATGTGGAGAGAAGCAGGCGGTCTGCAACGAGGTGCTTGCACAGATCACCGCCGCCAACGCGCGGCGTATGCCCGTTCACTGCATCCTGGTCGGCAACGCAGACCGCTGCAACGGTCTTCCTACGCAATTCATGAGAGCCGTCTCCGGCCTGAGCGGCGGTTCCTTCCGGCATGTTCCCCAATAGATACCGTGGCAGCTCCCGGGGGAGCTGTGCGGATGGAGTCCGAAGATGAGTAAAGTGGCAACCTTGAGCTTTTTTGCGGTTTTCGTCTTTTTCTCCGCATCCTTCACGGCGGAACCCGGCCCCAACACCTGGCCCGGCTGGAGAGGTCCGGCGTCGGCCGGCAGCACGCCGACCGGTTCCTACGCCAGCGGCTGGGCTGATGGGAAGAACATCCTCTGGACAGCTCCGCTGCCCGGCAAGGGCTGCTCGACCCCGGTGGTCTGGGGGGAGAGCATCTTCATCACGGTCCCGATCGAGGGCGAGGATGGGATCATGGCCTTTGACTGGAAGGGCAAGGTCCAGTGGCAGAGCCGGATGGGTAAGGCGCGTGGCGGCAAGCACCGCAACGGCTCGGGCGCCAACCCTTCACCGGTAACCGATGGGAAATACATCTTCGCCTATTATCGAAGCGGCAACTTCGCGGGCCTTGACATCGGAGGCAAGGTCCTCTGGACCACAAACCTCCAGGAGCGCTTTGGTAAAGATACGCTGTACTGGGATATTGGCACCTCGCCGGTGGTAACGGAGAAGCACGCGGTGATCGCCGTTATCCAGGAGCGAGGTTCCTTCCTCGCCGCCTTCGACAAGAAGAGCGGCGAGATCGCCTGGAAGGAGGCGCGCAATTACGAGTGCCCGACCGAGGGCGACCACAGCTACACCACGCCGATCGTCGTTCGCCATGAGGGCAAGGAGGCCATCCTGGTCTGGGGCGCGGAGAGGCTGACTCTGCATTCGGCCGCCGATGGAAAGATCATCTGGAGCTGTTCAGGATTCAACCCCGAAAAGAGACGCAATTGGGTCACCGTGGCCTCCCCGGTGATCTCCTCCGGGGTAGTCATTGTCCCCTATGGCCGGGGAGAGCGACTGGCCGGCGTCAAGCTCGGTGGCAAGGGGGACGTCACCGCCACCCATCGTCTCTGGACGGTAAAAGGAAACGGAACCTTTGTCCCGACCCCCGCCGTCTCCGGCGACGCGGTCTACATCCTGCGCGATAAGGGCCAGGTCGTTTGCCTCGATTCGAAGACCGGTAAGACCAGGTGGAGTGGGCGTATGCCGAAGCACCGGGCGAAGTATTATTCCTCGCCCCTGGTGGCCGGAGGGAATATGTACGCTGCCCGCGAAGATGGAGTCGTGGTTGTCGCCCGCCTCGGCGAGGACTTCAAGGTGCTGAGCGAGAACGATATGGGAGAGCGCATGATCGCCTCCCCTGTACCCATATCCGGACGCCTCCTGCTGAGAGGTGACAAGGCACTCTACTGCATAGCCAGGCCCGGGGAAGCGACCTCGAAATGAACCCCAGGCTGTTCCCAGCAATTCTTGCCTTTGCCTGGGTCGTATGTTCCCAGTCGGTTGTTGCAGGACAGGGGGATGGCCGCAGGCTGGCGTCTGCGATCATCGAGGGCAATCTCGATGCAGTGGAAAAGCTGATTGATAAGGGCGTCGATGTGAACGCTCCGCTCGTCGAGGGCTTGTGGGCGCTCGATGCGGCGAGGCTCTGTGGCTGGAAGAGCATCGAGAAGCTGCTCCTTGCAAGGGGAGCGAAGAAAGCGAACGCCAAGAGCATTCCCCCGGGAACCCTGGCCCCGGAGCTTGCAGACCTGTACCTCTCCGGTGACATTGCAAAGGGCTCTGCCGGCTTCTCGGTAATTGTCAGCCGCAAGGGCAAGGAGCTCTTCTGCCGCGGCTACGGGCTTGCCCGGGTAGAGGAAGGGGTGGCGGCCGGGCCTGAAACACCTTTCCGGATCGGGTCGGTTACCAAGCAGTTTACCTCGGTGGCCATCCTGAAGCTCCAGGAGGATGGGAAGCTGAAAGTCAGTGACAGGCTCTCGAAGTTTTTCCCTGAATTCCCCCGTGGCGGGGAGGTTACGCTCCATCACCTGCTCTCTCACACCTCGGGCATTCACAGCTACACATCGGACCCCGGCTTTTTGAAGGGGGTGACAAAGCCCGTCAAGGCAGCTGACCTGGTTGAGCAAATCAGCAAGGCGCCCTTCGATTTTGATCCAGGCAAGCATTTGAATTACTCCAACTCCGGCTACTTCCTGCTCGGGTTGGTCGTGGAGAAGGCCTCCGGGCAGCCCTACGGAGAGTACCTGCAGGAGAAGTTCTTCAAGCCCCTCGGGATGAAAAACACGGGTGTCCACCGGCGTGGTTCCGAGCCCGCCGGTGAGGCGTATGGGTATACCCGCAAGGAGAGTGGCTACAGGCGGGCGGTTAATTGGGACATGAGCTGGGCCGGGGGCGCCGGGGCTCTTTATTCGACGGTTCGTGATCTTGACCGGTGGAACGAAGGCCTCTTCGCTCTCAAGGTGCTCAACAAAAAAAGCCTCGAGCGGGCCTTTACCCCGGTCAAGCCCCTTGGTAAGGGAGGCAAGGTATTCTATGCCTACGGCTGGATCATACAGAGCCATCGCGGACTTCGCGAAGTCGCTCACAGTGGTGGCCTGCACGGCTTCCAGTCCTACCTCGCTCGCTACCCCGAGCAGAACCTGACGGTTGCGGTCCTTGCCAACGCGGAATTTTCTCCGGGGGTGAAGGCCGAGAACATCGCAGAGCTCTGGCTGGCCACGGAGATGGAACCACGCCTGGAGAGGAAGGAAAAAAAGGGCATCGCCGGTAAGAGCTATGAGGATTATGCCGGGCGCTACGATTACGGGTCCGGGGTGATGACGGTCGAGCGCGAAGGCGACAGGCTCTTCGCCCAGCTCGCCCGGCAGCCGCGTTTCGAGATCTTTCCCGCCGGCAACGATGAGTTCTTCTGGAAGGTGGTGGAGGCGCGGGTAAAGTTCGAGCGTGACGGGGCCGGGGAGGTCACCGGGATCGTGCACAGCCAGGGCGGCGGTACCATCAAGGCTCCCAGGCTGACCCGGCAGGTGGTGGTGAAGGTCGACCCGGCGCTCTACGATGCCTATCTTGGCAGGTACGACTACGGCGGTGGGCAGGTGCTCGAGGTTAGCCGCGATGGCGGCAGGCTCATGGGGCAGATGACCGGCCAGTCGAAGCTCGTCCTGCTGCCGCGCTCAAAGACGAAGTTCTTCTTCAAGGTGGTTAACGCCGAGGTGGCCTTCGTTTCAGATCCCGGGGGCAAGGTCATCGGCGTTGAGCATCTTCAGAACGGCAGAACCATCGAGGCCCCCAGGATCAAGTAGCTCTCCGGGGTTTCTTTACAGGGAGATCTCCAGGGTCGCGGTCTTACCCTTTTCGAGTGAGCGAATGCCTTTGAGGGTTTTCATCTTTTTCCCCTCACCTACACGGATCGTATAGGATCCTCCAGAGAAGACCTTGGGGCGGTAGCTCGATCCCCTGATCCGCAGGGTATAGACGACCTCGCCTGATTTCTCGTTGATGATCGAGACGACCGGGTCGGCCTGCCCGCTGATCTTCAGCTGTGGCAGCCAGGCCGCCGCCTTGCGGGAATAGTTGTCCTCCTGGCGAATGGTTTTCGGCCAGCCGAGGTACTGCCTCGATTTGGGGTCGGTGATGTCCACGTTTCTCGGCCAGCATTCAAAGGTGATCTCTCGCGACGGTTTGTTGAAGCGAACCACGCCGAAGCCGGCGGCGCGAGTGGTGAGCTTGCCGCCCTTGCGGAAGTCCTCGGCCTTCATCCCGGGGTTGGCGGCCGCCCAGCAGGTGACCTTATTGTGGAAGCCATCGAGGTGGCGGCCGGTGTATTCGGGCAGGCCGGGCAGGCGGTTGGCGCCGGCTTCGAGGGGAACCCACCAGCGCAGGTAGAGGTTGGCGATCGAAGGGACGCAGAAGGAAAAGATCGAGTCGTCCCAGTCGTCGATGCCGTGCTGGAAGATCGTTCCGAGGTGCTGGTCGCCGGCGATGTGCACCGAGAAGCTGCGGCGCATGGCGTCGATCGCCTTGTTACGGCCGGTCTGCGGCCAGCCGTTGGAGTCGAGGTCGGCGTGCAGGCGGCCGCCGATCTTGCCGTGGATGTGGGCTCCGCCACAGAAGATCGTCTGCGAGAGGACTGCCTTCATCTCGGCGCCCTTCCAGTCCTGTCCCCATTCCCTGAGGAAGTTCAGCTGCCTGTCTCCCAGGAGCACGGCCTGGGGAACGTCGATGGTCTTCGGGTCATAGTCGGGATTGCGGACATGGTCCGGGCGCGGGCCCTGCTGCGGGATGAGCCCCTTGGGGCCGGACTTGAACTTGCGGTCCTCGATGATGGCGAAGCTGATGCCGCCGACCTTCATGTCAGTGTAGTAGACCGTGATGCCGCGCTGGACGGGGGTCGGGTCGAAGGGGTCGGGAAGGTGGCTGGTCTGCGCGCGCTGGACCTCGTTGACGTACTCCACCGGCATGAAGAAGCCGCCATCAGGGCCGGAGCCGGTCGAGGCCTTCTTGCCGTTGGCGCCCCAGATATTGGCCTGTCCGACATCGTGGTCGTCGGGAATCGTGATGGTGGGGATCGAGCGGATGATCTCACCAAAATCGCGGCCGAATTTGAGCCAGGCGGCGTAGTGGCGCCGATGGTCGTAGACCTGGTCGCCGGAGAAGAAGAGCAGGTCCGGCTTGATCCTCTTGATGTTATCGACGATGTCTTCACGGGAGATGTCGCCCCCGTGGGCGGGGCTGATCGAGTTGCCGGTAAAGGCGGCGACGACGATTTCTTTTTTCTCCACCGGGTCCCTGCGGATGAGCCCTTCGTAATACGCCGTCTTGCCGTGGGCGACACGGTAGGCGGTGTCGCGGGTGGAATCCCAGTCGGTTACCCGGAAGGGAGCGGTCCAGCCACGCTCGATGACATTCGTCTCGGCGACGACTTTCCAGTCGCCGGCCTTCTTCACCTCGAGTCGGACCTTCCGCGGCTCACCCTCCTTGAGCGGGTAGAGCTGCGCGTTGAGCTTCAGAACATTGTCCTCGACCGTGTAGAGCGCGAAGCAGATGACATCTTTTCTTTCGACCTCCGGGATGCTCAGCAGCGGCTTCCTGCGCTGCTGGTTTTTCCGCCCGGCGTTTTTTTTCTGCTGTTGTTTTTTCGCTTCGTTCTGCGCAGTGGCGACGATCGAG
>JAYGDV010000026.1:0-2723 GCA_046582735.1 Planctomycetota bacterium | reverse complement strand
GGCAACTTGAAGCTCATCATAGCCGAACTCAAGAAGCACAACGCAAAGATGCCGATCATTCTCTGCCACACCTTTCCCAGTTCCGCCAGCAAGAGACGCCCCGCGGAACAGATCAAGAAGATCAACCAGCTCTATTTTGCCGCGGTCAAAGGCGATCCCCAAGTGACCGTGCTCGACACTTGGCTCCTCTTTGCCGATGCCGAGGGCGACGCGAAGAAACCCGAATTCCCCGACCTGCTCCACCCGAACAAGCTAGGCTACGCCAAGTGGGCCGCCGCCCTGCGACCGCTGCTCGCCACCCATGGCTACCTCGAAACCGGGCCCGATGACTTCAAGCTCGAGCCGGGATTCATCAGCCTCTTCAACGGCCGCGACCTGACCGGCTGGGGTCTTCGAAAAAGAAAATCCCTGAAGCGCCTGGAGAACTTCGACGGCAAAAAAGCCAGCAACGACAACCGCTACGTCGCCATCAATGGTCGCCTTGTCGTAACCACCCCACCCGAGGGACGCCGCTTCCAGCAGCTGTGGACCACACAGGAGTTCCCGAAAAACTTTACCCTCAAGCTCGAATTCCGAGCTACCCCCAACGCCGACAGCGGCGTGTTCATCCGCAGCCCGCAGCTGCAGTGCCGCGACTACCTGCTCGCCGGCCCCTGGAAGGACCTGAAGAACTACAAGCCCCAGGACTGGAACGAAATGGTCGTTACCGTCAAGGGCGGCATCGCCCACTGCACCTGCAACGGTGAGGTCCTCAACGCAGAGATGAAGGTCCCCGCCAGCGGCCCGATCGGCCTCGAAGGAGACCGTGGCCAGATGGAATACCGCAGGATCCGGCTTAAAGAACTTGATTGACCGAAAAAGGATCAGCCCTGTTCAACATCCGCAATGTCGCTCAAACCAGCTGGCTGAAATTTAAACCCAACGCGGGGGTTCTTTTTTCCCTCGCCGCAGGCAGTGCCGTTTTCTACATTACGGCAAGGCTCCTCCTGGACAGGATCCATGTTCGCCTTGTGGATCATCCCGAGTACATCTGGGATACCTTCCCGGACGCCTGCTGGTCCCTGCTCCTCTACTCGCCCATAACAGCGGTCATTTCAATGGCCTACATCCGGATCTCCCTGCGGATTGTTCGCGATGAAAAAATCAGGCGGGCCGATTTTATCCCTCATCCGGGGATCCTTCTGAGCGCATCAATAACCGTCTTCCTGAGCCTGCTCGGGACGTACCTAGCGACTCTTTTCTTCATATTTCCCGGCGTCATTCTTCACCTGAGCATATTCTTTGCCCTCTGGTTCGTCGTCGACAGAAAACACCATCCCATCCGTGCTATCCGGGCCGCGATGAAAGCCGCCTATGGCTCCAAGTTGAAATTGTTCGCCCTGGTGCTGCCCATGTACTTAGCCTTGATCGTGCTCACTTCCATCTTCGATAGTGCTCTCTCGGGATTCGATGGAATACCCTCCGATTCCCCCTTTGTTTTTTCTTACCTCCTGCTGGCTTCATTTTTCATCCTGCCATTCAGCTGCTCTTATGAATCCATCAGCGTGGCAAGGGATCTATTATCGAAAACCTCTGAAATAGATGAACTGCTGGCGAAAAGCCCTGGCTTGCTGCAGGGAAAGAACCTCTCCGGGATGAAATTGAGGCGTTACCAGATGCCTGGGGCCAACCTCACAGGGGCAAGCCTGGAGTACGCAGACCTCTATGGCGCGAATCTCTCCAAGGCCAACCTGACAAAGGCAATCCTTCGGGATGCAAAACTGCGGTCTGCCAACCTGGCAAATACCATCCTGGTGAGCGCCGACCTGGAAAACGCTGATCTGTTCGACGCCGTCCTGAGGAAGGCTGATCTGACAGCAGCCAAGCTTGCCGGCGCCAACCTGGCTGGGGCCGACCTGCAAGGCGCAGACCTCTCCGGCGCCGACCTGGATGGGGCCAACCTGCAAGGTGCAGACCTCTCCGGCGCCAACCTGGAAGCTGCCGTGCTGCAGGCTGCTGACATGAGAGGCGCCATCGGCGCTGAACTCAAAGGGACCTCCGGAAAGCCAGCCTATGCCCCTGAAATTGAAACGGAGGAGAAAACTGCTGAGGCCCATCCCCAAGCTGAAGATGCCGACGGCTCTGAAGCGGAGCCCCCCGAAGTGGAAGCCCCCCGCGAAGAAGAGAAAACCGATGAAGCTCCCCCTTCACCTCCTCTCCCCCCTCCACCTCCACCCGATTTATAGCCTGGGCCGGGAAAAGATCTCCGGGGCGAATCACTCAAAAGCGGCACCGATTGGCCGGGCGCTGTCGGGGTTGAAATCGCGGTGATCCAGTCCGTAAAACCGCAGGATCGTCGCCGCAACCTGGCTCTGGGAATAGGTGCCCGCCGACTTCGCCTCTCCCCGGTCGGGAGTATCAGGGCCGATCACTGCGATCCAGATTTCAGCCGAGCCGGGTATCGTGGATTTATGAGAGACCCAATCATCGATGCCATGCCCCCGGCCATGGTCGGTCAGGATAACCAGGCTGGTCTTGCCCCTGTAACGGCGACTCGCCTGCAGGCTAACCCAGAGCGTTCGCAGCGACTCATCGAAATAATTGGCCGCCTGCAAGACCCGGTCGTAGCGCCGCTCGTGCCCCCAGTCATCGGTCTCCGCCAGCGCGACACAGAACAGCTTCGGCTGCTGGCTCTTGAGGTATTCATTGGCGATCGAAAGCGTGACCCAGTCATGGCGAACCGT
>JAYGDV010000569.1:0-1679 GCA_046582735.1 Planctomycetota bacterium | reverse complement strand
AAGACAGGGGCCGCCAGGGAGGCACAGGCAAGAAACGACATTGCGAGAGAAGGGATTCTCAACATGCGGGACTCTTTTCCTTAGGGGTTGGTTGCGTTGCGGGACAGTTTTATTCGACCGCCGCTATTATGCAGCATCGGGGCCGTGGCAATACAGGCTTTCCTGTTGCTGCGCTCTTCCGCAATCGCCAGGTAGCCTGTCTGCGGCTCAGCGCAGCTGCAGGTCACCACTTGCCCGGCAGAGTTCATCGTGAACCCGGATGACCTCCTTGATGGCAGGCTCCGGGGCTTCCATGCCGATCTTTTCAATGAAGTGGCAGGCCTGGTAGTTGTTCGACCTGTCCTCGTAGCTCTCGATCCAGTGGATGTATTCCGGGTCCTCGGCGGGCGTCGGGCTTCTCGGATTGCAGGGGTTGTTGGGCTTCCGGTTTCCGGCCGGGGGGGCCCGGTGCCCGATGCGCCAGGGCTTGGGGGTCAGCCTTGCCCTGAAACATTTCTGCACCCGGCACAGACGCATGTAGAGTTCATCGCAGTCGAGCGCCTTGAGGATCTCCATGGTCGAATCGGCGGCAGGCTCGTAGAGCTGGTTGGTCGCTATGAGGCGCAACCCGAGGGTCGTCTCGTAAATTCGAAAGCCGCTGCCGGGCCTGGACTCCGCATACTCCTTCACCAGGTTGAGGGCTATGGTCTTGGACTCGGAGAGGGCCGGCCGCGGGCCGGCTTTTTCCGGCGCACTCTCCAGGGACTTCGAGGCGGGATCAGCATCTCCTTCGCCACCAAACAGACCGGCCAGGCAGCCGGGCTGGTCGGACCAGTGGTCCGGAACAGGGGGGTAGTCGCTCTCATCTTCTTCGTCGGTGTCGATGTCGACGAACATGACCTCCGGGCAGTTGATGATTTTCGCCCCGTAGCCGTTGCGGGTGATCACGGCAATTTCTTCGCCCTCCTGCAGGAAATCTTCCAGCCGTTGCTCCCGGATGACGTCAACATGGTAATAGCGCCTCCACTCGGTCTGGAGGTCCTCATGGCCTTCCCTGGCCCAGGAGCGGCGGATGGCCTCCTCGATCTTCTGGATTGCCTTCGGGGTCTTTTCCTTGATCATCCGCCGGGCTTCTTCAGGGTCCCCATCGGAGTAGCCCCAGACGATGCAGTAGGTTTTTTCTCCATCGAGGTCGAAATAGACCTCTTCCCTTTCCCAGTACCTTGGGATGTTCATAGGGACTCCTCTCTTCTCTCGGGGGGGATCTCTTCAACCTGAAGGCTCGGGCATCCTAAGAAATCGGTGCGTGGATGGCCATGTGAAAATCCCGGCTACTTCACCTGGTAGGAGCCGGTGGACTGGTGGGGCGTTAGCGGCCAGGTGTCGGTGCGGAAGGGGTAAGCCGGCAATTCCCGGGCGTTCATCAGGCCGCCGTGGGGCAGGTTCGACCAGGCGTAGCGTACGGCGACGGGTTCGGGAACCTTGTCGCTCCAGATCTCGACCTGGTTCCCCTTCACGATCCTCGCCCTGGCCTGGTGGAAGACCTGGTCCTTGCCGGCGACGACGAAGCCAACATCGACGTCCTGGTCGAGGCGCAGGCCGCGGCTGCTTCCCTCATCGAAGCTGACGGCCACCTTGCTGGCGCTGACCTCGAAGCCCTTGTACACGGGCCCGCGCCACTCGATGGGGCTGCCGGGGCG
>JAYGDV010000505.1:0-6489 GCA_046582735.1 Planctomycetota bacterium | reverse complement strand
CCGGAAAAAACCTGCTTGAGTAATTAAAAGATCGCCTTCAACATGCAGATTGATCCATGAGAAATTTAACCTCTAAATTCTTAATGATTTGCCCGGCTGCCCTCATCGTCGCCCTGTGCGCATGTACAGACCGGATGAATCCAAGCCGGAGCAAAATGCCCGTGACCGAAAACCAATCCCAGGAACCACGCAAGGAAGCAACCAGCTCTGCAAAAGAGGGACCTGGTACGGAAACCGTCACCCTCGGAGCTGGTTGTTTCTGGTGTATAGAAGCCGTCCTCGAACAGATCGAGGGAATCAGCGATGTGACCTCGGGGTACATGGGCGGCACCATCGAAAATCCTACCTACGAACAGATCTGTACCGGTCTTACGGGGCACGCGGAGGTGGTCGAGATAACCTATGACCCGGCTGTCATCGGTTTCGCCGGGGTCCTCGAACATTTCTGGAAATTACATGACCCGACCACCCTGAACCAGCAGGGAAATGATGTAGGTACCCAATACCGCTCGGCCATCTTCTACCACTCCGACAAGCAACGCGAGCTTGCAGAGAAATCCAGGAAGGAAAAAGATGAAAAGGGCGTCTTTCACAGCCCGATCGTCACCGAGATCACCAGGGTCGAGAAATTTTACCCGGCCGAAAAATACCACCAGGACTACTACCGCAACAATAAGGCCGCCCCCTACTGCCGCTTCGTCATCACCCCCAAGCTCGACAAGCTCGGGCTTGAAAAATAACCCCGGACGGGATCATCCATCGCCGTTTGTGGTTGAGTTCGCGGGAGCAGTAGACAGGTTTTCGATGGCGCCGCTGCTGCAGCCGGGCGGTGCAGTAACGGGGTTGCAGCGCGAGGGCCTGCCACCGGGCATCCTGAACCAATAAGACCTCCCCTTGACGGGAGCCGGAAAGTCACCGGTCAGCAAATGCACCCCTCCCTCGAGACCTGCCTGCAACTTCCTGAAGTTCCCCTCATCCGAACCCGAAGCTGAACCGACGTTGCTTCCCACTATGATTCCCTTCCCAAGCGCAACGGGGATGTGCCTGCTGGCAGGGTTGTCGATCTTCGCTACCGCCGCGAAGGGTTCATCAAATTCATCAGGATTTGCCAGGACGAACATGATCCGGCCCTCCAGTCCCCCTGCACCGTTCCTGCCCCGCAGGTAGGCCTTCCTCTGCCTGCCTCGATCCAGCAGCATGAACATTGCACGGTTGCGAACCGAGTCCAGATCCGGCCACCCATCATCCTCGATAGCTTCCCGCAAGGTGGACTTCCCGCCCCGCACCAGCGCCGGCGTCACCAGGCGCTCCCGCGGCCAGACCGAGAGAATCTCCTCATCGAGAGCATCCATATCGAAGGCCCCTCCACCTAGCTCATCCTTGGGTTCGATCCAGACAAAGAGGGGGTGATGCCCCGGATTGGAATCAGACCACTTCTTCAGGATTTCCAGGCACTCGACCAGCAGGCCACAGGTACTGCGCGAATCGATGAGGGGGAGATGATAGACCTCGTAGCCCCGCGAAGACGGGTGGATGTCCAGTTCGACCACACGGACGCCGAACTTCTGCAGCTGGACATCCAGCGGAGCCTGCTCATAGGCGTGCTCCCTGACCAGCGAAAAGGCCGGTCGGCGGTGGTAGCTGTTGTGGGTACCCTTCACCTGCAGATGGTTCAGGCGCAATCGATCAGCCGACGGGTCTCCAACGGTTCGGGAAACTGCAGGACTGGCTGTCGGCTGCTCGTCACCGGGTGAGGGTGGGGCCATGATCTCATTATTCGAATGACAACCCAACGCCAGGATGGTGAGTGCAACAATGAAGGTCGGTCTAAGCTCAGGACTCACTGCGCTTCTTCTTTCCGGTTTTCCCACGGTAAACCCCGTCCGGCAGAACCCCGGGAAACCTGTACTTCGGATCAGTAAGGATAGCGTGGATGCCCGGGTCACGAGCCTTGACCGCATCGGGAGTACATAATCTCCACTCCCTGGATATTTCTTCGCAGCGCCGCGGAGACTCCTGGGCGCCCAGGAGCGAGGTCAGGGCCCAGTAGATGTACTCCTGGGTCTGGCAACTATACTCGCAGGAACGGTCGTCATAGGTAAACCAGGCCTCCCTCGAATAGCGCCTCGGCACCCTCGTGAAATGTCCTCCCCTGGCCTTGTCGAGACACTCCGCCAGTTTCGTTCCCTTGCGGGATCCGAAAACCCTGGGATAAGCATTACCGTAGCCGTGCTGGGTTATGAGATGGAGAACTTCCTCGAGACTCGCATCGAAACGCCCCTTCCCCGGAGCTGTCTCCCCCGCATGTTGAAACTGTCCACAATGAAAACCCTCTTCGTGCCAGTCTTCAGGGTCTATTCGATCAAGCTCCCTTTCACTGGCCGTCATCATCAGGAAAGCATCACGCGAAGCCAGGGCCTCGACCACCAGGGGATTGTCAGGCTTTCCATCCTCATCATTGTCGAGGTACTCGGCGAGAATCACCCCTGCATGCACCACCTTTGAGTCGGGAGTCTTCTCCGTGGCAAAAACATGAACGCCGAAAACGTTGAGGTATTTAGAGAAACTTTTCCTGAAAGGTTCGAGACGCCCGGCAGGCACCGAGCGGACCTTGAGATCCACCAGGGGCGGCTCTTTCTCCTGCGCAGAAACCTCCGCCTGGAAAAAACAGAGCAGGAACACGGCCAGGGTAAACGAAGAGAATCCTGGGGAAAAAGCCGGGTAGGACATGGTGAAACCTCCAGCAGGCAACCCTGCAAAATACGGGAAACGTTCATTCAGCTTGCGCTGCTGATTATAGGCAAGCGCGAAGGACTGCTCCATCTACCAGTTCTCCCGGGCATATTTTTTTTTTTGCCCTGGAGAAACGACTATTTTATTTGACCGCCCCGCCTTCTTCTTTTCACATCTCCAATAGCCAGGCAGACACCGTTTCAATTAACAGGAAAGAGAACCCGTAGAAATGACTTCCGCTTCGGACAAACCGACGACGACACTACCGGGGAAATATTTCACCGACCCTGAGATCTATCAGCAGGAGAACGAAAAGATATTCTCCAGGCAGTGGGTCTACGTCGGCAGGGAATCATCCCTCGAAGAAGAAGGCAGCTTCTTCGTCCACTCCCAGGAACAGGAAAGGATCATCATCGTTCGGGCGGCTGACGGTAGACCCCGTGCCTTCTTCGACCTCTGCAGGCATCGAGGAACCAGGCTCTGTTCAGGAGACTCCGGAAAATTCAGCAAGTACATCACCTGCCCCTACCATGCCTGGTCCTACGGACTGGACGGCGAGCTCGTCAGCGCCCCCAATATGAATGAGACCCAGGGCTTCATGAAAGAGGACTATCCTCTCAAGAGCGCAGCCTGCGACACCTTCCTTGGCGGGATCTTTATCAATCTTGCTGAAGAGCCCATCGACCTTGAAACTCATTTCCGCCCCATCGGGGAGAGATTCACGCCCTGGGGAATCAGCGATCTGCGAATTGCCCACCAGGTTGAATACGACGTTGCCGCCAATTGGAAGCTGATCGTCCAGAACTACTCAGAATGCTACCACTGCCCGACAGTGCATCCTGCCCTGAACGAGCTCAGCCACTTCCGGGCCACCTCCAACGACCTGGAGGAGGGACCGTTTCTCGGCGGGCCGATGGAGATCTCCCGCCCCGGAGGTGGAATGACGACTGATGGGGAACGCTGCGCGTCCTACCTTCCCGGGCTCGAAGGCAAAGACCTGCAGAGAGCCTACTACTACATCATCTTCCCCAATATGCTGGTCAGTCTCCAGCCTGACTTCGTACTGGTGCACCGGCTGACGAGACGGTCTGCCGCCCGAAGTACAATCACCTGCGAATGGCTCTACCACCCTGATGCATTCTCTGAAAATAGCTTCAACGCCGGCCCTGCAATCCAGTTCTGGGATGAAACCAACCGCCAGGACTGGGAGATCTGTGAGCGCTCACAGCACGGAGTTTCTTCGCGCGCCTACACCCCGGGGCCTTACTCCAGCCTTGAAAACATACTCCCTGCCTTCGATGCCGAATACCTCAAGGCCATGGCCTGATCACCGAAGATCCCTGCCAGGTAACAGCCGGGCTCAGAAGCCGAAACAGGGGCTGGCCTCGCAGCCAAGGGACTGGTCTGTCTCCAGTGGTGAGCTGCCGCATTCCAGCGGGCCCAGGGGCGGCGGACCGCCATGGAACATCCAGTTGAGCGAGTAGGCTGCGTCGGCGATGTTGACCGACCCATCGGTATTGGAGTCAACACTCGCAAGGCAGGTCGGTGCGCGCCCTGCACGGAACAGCCAGCTCAGAAGGAAGCTGACATCAGATATGTTGATACGCCCATCGCCATTGGCATCGGTACGGATAAAGGGGCCCACCTGGTCACAGGCATCACCCATTCCATCTCCGTCGAGATCCTCCTGCGCCGGGTTCGCTACGGCCGGGCAATTATCGCAACCATCTGCAATCCCATCCCCATCCTCGTCGGCGGTGTCATCCTGTCCGGGGCAGGTATCCTCCCCATCACTCACTCCATCATTGTCATCATCGGGATCACAGGCATCCCCCGCTCCGTCCCCGTCGAGATCTTCCTGGGCTGAGTTGGAAAAGAGCTCGCAGTTGTCATCTTCATCGACAACCCCATCATTGTCATCATCTCCATCGCAGGCATTGCCCATGCCATCCTCATCCGCATCAGCCTGGCCTCCATTAGCCACCAGTGGGCAATTGTCGCTGAAGTCAACCACTCCATCCGCATCATCATCCGGGTCGATACAGTCCGGGGCGAGATCTCCATCTGTATCCACGAACTCATCAACGAGCGATCCATCGCAATCGGAATCGAGCGCATCACAGGTCTCAGGGGCCCCGTGGTAGATCGCGGCATCGTAGGGAGCACAGTCGGCTACATCAGGATCCTTGTCTCCGTCATCGTCGATGTCACAGGCATCTCCGAGCTCATCTCCGTCAAAGTTCTCCTGGCCCGGATTGACCACCAGCGGACAATTATCCCCGGCATCGCTGCGGCCGTCTCCATCATCATCCTCATCGCAGGCATCACCGAATTCATCCCCATCGGTATCTGCCTGGAGCGGATTGGCGACGAGCATACAATTATCAGCTGCATCCTCGACCCCATCGGCATCATCGTCACCATCACAGGCATCACCTCGTTCATCTGCATCTGTATCCTCCTGCCCGGGATTGGAGGAAAGCGGACAATTGTCATCCAGGTCAGCCACCGCATCTCCATCATCGTCATCATCACAGCTGTTGCCTGCCTCGTCGCCATCGGTGTCGAGCTGGCTCGTATTTGAAACCAGGGGGCAGTTGTCTCCAGGATCGGAGATACCGTCATTGTCATCATCTGAGTCACAGGCATCCCCCATTTCATCTCCATCGTTATCCGACTGGGAAGGATTGGGCGTCAGCGAGCAATTGTCCTGCACATCAGTGACTCCATCTCCGTCGTCGTCATCATCACAGGCATCCCCCAGCAGATCTCCATCGGTATTGCCCTGGTTGACATTCCAGACCAACCGGCAATTGTCAGCCACATCCGGGATCCCATCTCCATCGTCATCGGCATCTACGCAATCGGGTTCGAGATCCCCATCGGTGTCGCTGAATTCATCGACGATCGACCCATCGCAATCGGAGTCAATTGCGTCGCAACCCTCAGGAGCCCCATTGTAGGTTGCCGGATCAAACGGCGCACAGTCAACCGCGTCCGGATCTCCATCTCCATCGTCATCCTCATCACAGACATCCCCGGACCGGTCTCCATCGAAATCGGCCTGGTCAGGATTGACGGTGAGACGGCAATTGTCCAACCGGTCAGCAATCCCATCCTCGTCATCATCCTCGTCACAGACATCACCGAGGGTGTCCCCGTCAGAATCCACCTGGCTTGAATTGGAAGCCAGCGGGCAATTGTCCTGCAGGTCAGCAATATCATCTCCATCATCATCTCCATCGCAGGAATCCCCGATTCCATCTCCATCGAAATCACCCTGCACGGCATTGGGCAGGAGCGGGCAGTTATCGGACACATCGCCAATACCGTCCCCATCGTCATCATCGTCGCAGGCATCCCCCGCACCATCTTCGTCGGTATCGACCTGGGCGGAGTTGGGGGTCAACAGGCAATTGTCGATAAGGTCGTTGACCCCATCGTTGTCATCATCGGCATCGCAGGAATTACCGAGGTTGTCTCCGTCGGTGTCGACCTGGCCTGCATTGGGAATCAACGGGCAATTATCGACGCCATCCTCGACCCCGTCGCCGTCATCGTCGGGATCACAAATATCACCAAACCCATCGTTATCGAGGTCAGCCTGGTCGAGATTCATCTCCAGGTCGCAATTGTCCGCCGAGTCAGCGATTCCATCATCGTCATCATCTGCGTCGCAGACGTTCCCGAGGCCATCGCCATCGGTATCCACCTGGGCAGCATTGCGAACCAGGACGCAATTGTCCTCCCCATCCG